>DASZKM010000230.1:0-4985 GCA_035947055.1 Actinomycetota bacterium | reverse complement strand
GCACCGAGCCCTTCGGGCTCTCCTGGCCGGCCGGTTCCCGGAGGGTGAGCAGCTCGCCCGGGATGCGCTGGACCTTGGCGAGCGTGGGCGGAGCGAAGAGGCGTCTCAGTATCACGTCATGCAGCAGTTCACCCTCCTCAGGGAACAGGGACGCCTCGACGAGCTGGACGAGTTGGAGCCGACGCTCCGCGGCTTCGCCCAGCGCTATCCGGTGCTCCCGTTTTACCGGGCCGCTCTGGCCCTGCTCCACACCGATCTGGGACGGGAGACCGAGGCCCGCGCCGAGTTCGAGCAGCTCGCCCGAAACGGCTTCGACGCGCTCCCCAAGAACCTGGCGTGGCTGGGGACACTGGCGCTGCTGACCGAGGTATGCGCCTCGCTGCGCGACGAGGGACGAGCCGCAGAGCTCTACGACCTGGTGCTCCCGTACGCCGACCACAACGTCGTCTTGGACTGGGCGATCGTTTCCTTCGGGGCCGCGTCGCGATTCCTGGGTCTCCTCGCATCCACCGCCGGCCGGCTGGACGAGGCCGAGCGTCACTTCGACCGAGCCATCCAGGCGAACAGCGCCATGGGCGCCACGCCGTACGCGGCGCACACCCAGCGCGATCTGGCCTCCGCCCTGCTGACCCGGGATGACCGAGGCGATCGAGAGCGAACACTGGAGCTTCTCTCCGCCTCTCGGGCCACGGCCGAGCGGCTTGAGATGAAGGGGCTGGCCCAAGCGGCCACCTCCCTGCTGGCGGCGCTGGGAGCGGCTCCCGAGGCGGCCGCCACTCCGCGACTCGAGCGCGAAGCCCGGCCGGCGAACCTGTTCCGCCGGGAGGGGGAGTACTGGGCCATCGCGTTCGAGGGTCAGTCGTTCACGCTCAAGGACTCCAAGGGGATCCGGTACCTGGCCCGGCTGCTGGCCCAGCCGGGGAGCGAGCTTTTCGCCCTGGACCTGGTCACGGGCGGTGCGGGCCAGGCCACCGAGATGCCGGCGCCGGGGGCGCGGGAGCGGGCCGAGGCCGGGCTGCAGGTCTCGGGCCCGGGCGATGCGGGGGAGCTGCTCGACCCGCAGGCCAAGGAGGCCTACCGGCGGCGGGTCGAGGACCTCCGGGACGAGCTGGAGGAGGCCGAAAGCTTCAACGACCCCGAGCGCGCCGCCAAGGCACGTGAGGAGATGGACTTCCTGGCCCGGGAGCTGTCGGCCGCGGTGGGCCTGGGCGGACGCGACCGGAAGGCCGCGTCCGCGGCCGAGCGGGCCCGGGTGAACGCCACCCGGGCCATCCGGGCGGCCATCGAGCGGATCGCCGAGCACTGCCCCCCGTTGGGGAGTCACCTGGAAGCCACGATCAGGACCGGGATGTTCTGCTCCTACAACCCCGATCCCCGGATGCCCACCGCCTGGCGCTTCTGATCCCCGGCGCCTTCGTTCACCTTCTCTGAACGCCCGTTCAGCCCGTCGTCACGCCCTCCCCCCAGAAGGGGAGGGAGGTGACACCGATGACACAAGAGACCGCCCCCGCGAGCCTGAAACAGGACGGGATCCAGTCACGCCTCCGGGCCCGGATCGCCGAGCACACGGCCCGGCGAGCCGAACGCAGAGCCCTGCAGGGCTGGTTCCGCAACAACCCGCCCTCACTGGGCAAGGAGACCGGAGCGCGGGCCTAGCCAAGGCGGGGCAGGCCTACGCGGACGCATCGAAACAGGAGGTGGACCGGATGGGCAAGCTGAGAACGACGCTGACCGCTCTGGCGGTCGGTACGGGTGCCGTGGTGTCCCTGGTCACCGGGGCCTCCGCGTCGGCGGCAAGGATCGAGGGCGAAGATGCCGCCCGGACCGCGGGACGATGCTCGCCCGCGGGGGAGCGGATGGCGACCGTCCACGCCGCCCGGGCCAGCGAGGGCCAGGCTCTTCTCTACCCGCACCGCGGGTGCTGGGCCGAGTGGACCTTCTCCCTCGAGCAGCAGGCCCGAGGGGTTGTCCTGGCCTCCAGGAGGGTGTCCGGGAACCGGTGCGCCCGATGGGACGTCAGCGTCGACGGAGGCCCGGTGGTGCGGAGCGGGTCGCCCTGCGGCGCGCGGGCCATGCAGCTGGTGGACGTCCGCGGCCTGTTCATCCCCCCCGGCGATCACACGATCCGGGTCACGGCCCGACAGCCGAAGCGCTGGAGCTCGGCCAACGTGGCCCTCGACTACCTGGAGCTCGACCTCCGCGACATCCCTGGGGCGCCCGAAGGGCCCACCGCGGAGAGCGGCCCGGGACTCGGTGAGATCACGGTTCGGTGGCAGCCGCCCGGGACCGATGGCGGCGCAGGCGTGGAAGCCTTCCGCGTCTACAGAGCCGAACAGAGTGGCGGGCCGCACCAGCTGGTCGCCGAGGTGACCGGTGGCCTGACGTACACAGACACCGGCCTGACCCCCGGCCTGGCCTTCTATTACCGGGTGAGCGCCCTGAACGAGGTGGGCGAGGGGCCGAAGTCGAGCGAGACGTCGGCGTCGGCGTCGACGGGCACCGGAAGCGGCGCCCCCCTGGAGGCCCCGGTCTCGAACGTGGCCGTTCCCACGGAGATCTCCTCCGCAGAGTTTCCCTCCGCGGAGGCGCTAGCGACGGAGGTCCCGAGGACTTTCCGCGCGGACGTCCCGGCCACGACTCTCGGGACCAGCCTCCCCGGGCAGGAAGCCTCCGTCCCCTCGCGTTCCGAGACAACGCCCGCCCTCGAGACCCCGGCCACCTGCTCGGCGGAGCCCTGCGCCACCGCCACGACGGTGTCCGGGACCACGCCACAGCTGGGCGGCGGCTCGGGCGGCACGCCGGAGGTACCTCGAACCTGCGCCCCCGCGCTGTGCGTCGGCCCCGTGCCCGCCTTCCAGGGGGGAGAACGGCCATCGATCCCGCCCCAGACGCTGACCGCCACCGTCACACCCTTGTGCGAGATCGCACCTGGCGTCTGCCTCGGGGGCATGACGCTGCTGCCCGGACAGACCGTGTCCACGCCGGGCGCGGGCCCCCTCACCACACCTGGTCTCACCGTCCTCGTGGCGGCGTCGGGGTTCGTTGCCTCGGTGGAACCCCTGGGGGCCGCTTCGACGGCCATCGGCCCCATCGACCTCGCCGTGCCGCTGCCCAGAGACGCCAGCATCCCGGTGACCATCTGCCCAGACGTGTGCTCAGTGCCCCTGCCGGCGGACGGATCGCTCTCCGGGGAGTTCACGATCACGGTGGCGTCCGGAGACATCGGGGACACGGTGTCGGTGCCCGTGAACGTGGACCTGTAAGAGGGAACGGCGGCCGGGGGGCCCGGGAGGCCTCCGGCCGTCGGTTCCCTCGCCGAGCCCGGAAGGAGGCGATCCGCGTTGACCGACAGCAGCGGCAAGAACATCAACGGCATCCTTGGACGCCACGTTCAGGGACCCGGGCGAGGCTTCCTGGTCGCTTCGGTCCCTCCGTCGGGTCCGTGGGAGGCCCTTCGGGCGCTTCGGGCAGGTATGCGGGAGCTGGAGGCCCGAGGGGCGGCCAAGTTCAGCTCGGTCACCGCCATCACCCAGGACGGTCACACGGTGCCCCTGTCGGACCCGAACGCCGAGATCGTGGTGCTGGCGTATTGGCTTGGCGATGGTTCGGCACCCGCCGGTCCAGCGCCCGAGCAGGTCTGAAGCACCCTTCCCTTCTTGTCGTTCAGTGCGTTTGAACAATCCCGCTCCGGGCCGTTCGGCCCCACTGCCTCCCCGTTCTGACGTTCCTCACGCCTCCGACAGCGGAGCCGGGAATCCCCCGGCCCTGCGACAGGAGGCGACGAGATGGCACGAACCCTTTGCCCGCACCTCCGGGGCGTCCTGGTGGCCGCTCTGGCTGCGGCCCTTGCGGTACCCGGCACGTCGATCGCTCAAGCTTCCGGGCCCGGTTCTGGCGAGACTGCATCGTTCTCCAGCGGGCGGCCGGGCCCGGACCTCTTCTCGGAGAAGTACGTCCAGGACGCTGTCCGCCGGTGCCGAGGGATGGACCTGCTGCTGCGGGATACGGTCTCCGGCCACGGCCTGTCGATCGGCCCAGCAGACGGGCCCGGCCGACTCGTGCCACTCCCCAGCAACGAGCCAGGGCGGTACGCCCTGGAGTGCTCGGACGGGTACCTCGTCGAGCTGGAAGGTTCGGCTCCGACCGAGCCCACGGCCTCCATCACATCCATCGTTCCGGGCGCCGAGCTGGTGCAGCAGTTCGACACGTTGTTCGACGGCATCCACGTGCGGCTCTCTCCGGGGGAAGCGGAGGAGCTACGGGCCCGGGGCTTCACCGTGTGGGAGAACGCGGAGGTCCGGGCGACGGTGCGCGAATCGGTCCCCCTGATCAATGCCGACGCCGTGTGGAGCCGTGGAAGCCCCGTGCAGGGTGCCCCTTGGGTCACGGGCCAGACGGGCCGGGGCTCCACCATCGCCATCGTGGACACCGGCATCGACTACCGGCATCCGGATCTGGGCAACGGCTGCTTCGAGCTACCCCCGCGCGTCTTGAAGGAGTCACCGTGCAAGGTGGTCGGCGGATACGACGTGGTCAACGGCGACCCCGATCCCGTCGACGATCACGGCCATGGCACCCACGTGGCCGCGATCGCCGCGGGGAACGGCGTGCTGAAGGGCGTGGCGCCGGACGCGAAGCTGTACGCGTTCAAGGTCCTCAACGCAGGGGGATGGGGGACGTTCGACCAGGTCATCGAGGGCCTAGAACGGGCCGTGGACCCCAACGGCGACGGGCGTCTCTCCGACGCGGCCGACGTCATCAACCTCAGCCTGGGGGGCTACGGGAACCCGGACGACCCGCTGTCCCGTGCCGTGGACAACGCTGTGGGCGCGGGTAGCGTGGTCGCCGTCGCCGCGGGGAACGGCAGCTACGGGGTGTCCGACGAAGAGAAGATCTCGTCTCCGGGAACGTCGCTGACCGCCATCACCGTTGGGGCCACGACGAAGGCGGACGAGATGACGTCGTTCAGCTCGCGCGGCCCCGTG
>DASZKM010000229.1:0-14844 GCA_035947055.1 Actinomycetota bacterium | reverse complement strand
CGGCTCCTCGACGTCTGAGGAGATCCTGGAGCGGGTCCGCGCCGAAGTCGCCGGCGGCACGACCATGGTGATCCTGGACTCCGACCACAGCGCGAAGCACGTGTCGGATGAGCTTCGGGCCTACGCCCCGATGGTCAGCGTGGGCCACTACCTGGTCGTCGAAGACACCAACCTCAACGGCAACCCGATCCTCCCGGAGTGGGGCCCCGGCCCCCGGGAGGCGGTCGAGGGATTCCTTCGGGAGACCGACGCGTTCGAGGTCGATCGAAGCCGCGAGAAGTTCTTCATGACCTTCAATCCGACCGGTTACCTCAGGCGCGTTCGCTGAGGCTCGGCCGGCGCGGTGCCTCGGCATCGAGGTCCCGTCCGATGATCCGGGAGACGATCTCCAGGTTCCGGTCGTCCCCTGTGGTGAGCCGCGGGATCGTGTCGTCGTAGGACAGGTTGGGGTTGAAGTACGGGTCCTGGTTCAGCAAGTACGGCCGGTAGTCCTCGAATGACGTGTGGAAGTCCTCTTCGGGGATATGGGAGCCGCGAGTGGCCTGTTCCCGGTGACGGAGCTGGGCGAACGGCGTGCACACGACCCGGTAGCCGGCCTCGACCAGCCTGAGCCCCAGCTCGACGTCGCTCCCAGCCAGGATGTACCGCTCGTTCCAGCCGCCGATGCGCTCGAACACGTCGCGGCGCATGGCCAGGCACGCACCGGTTACGGCCAGCACGTTGCGGTACCACATCGTCGACCCGAGCAGGCTCCAGTCGCCCGGCCGAAGGAACTTGAACAGCTGCCCGGCAAAGCCGGTCATGCCGACCACGATGCCGCCGTGCTGGATCGTCCCGTCCTCGTTGAGGAGCTGGGCGCCGACCGCCCCGATCGGTTCCTGCTGAGCCCACCCGACGAGCTCGGTGAGCCAGTCTTCCCCGACCGCCTCCGTGTCGTCGTTCAGGAACAGCAGGACGTCACCGGATGCCCGGGCGGCAGCCCAGTTGTTCACCGCCGAGTAGTTGAACGGTCGCTCCCACCAGAGCACCTGGGTCCCGAACCTCCGGACGATGTCCTCGTGCCACGCTTCGCGGTCCGGTTCACGCCCGGCAGTGTCCACAACGAGGATCTCAAGGTTCCGATAGGCGGCGCGCTCGATCGCCGACAGGCACCGGAGCAGCAGCGGGCGGTTGTGGAGCGTCGGGATGATCACACTGACCTTCGGATCGCCATCGACCTGCCACCGGATCCTCACGTGCCCCTGCGGGGTCCGCTCCACGGTCCCGGACCGCCCCGTCCGCTCGAGGTGCTGTTGCACGACCCCCGGCGCCGCCGTCGTCCGTTCGACGGAGCCGGTCGCGCGGTGACACAGAATCTTGGGAATACGTCCGACCCGGTCCGTCTGCTCGGTGACCCGGAACGCGAGGTCCCATCCCGTGTCGGTGTTCTTCTCGCGGGAGGCACCGACCTGCCGCAGGAGCTCGGTGCGCACGACGAGGAGATGCGACAGATAGTCGGCGCTCAACAGAAGCTCGGGAGACCACGATGGTGTGAAGAAAGGCCTGGAGCGGCGGCCGTCCTCGGAGACCTCGTCCCGGTCCGAATACAGGACATCGAACGCCGGCTCCCGGTTGAGCGCGACTGCCATCTCGTGCAGGGCGAACGGCGCCAGGAGGTCGCCCGGTGAGAGAAACACGGTGTAGTCGCCTTTCGCGGAGGCCAGCGCGCTGGCCGCGTCCGCGGCTACGCGCGGCTCCCAACGGTCGTAGGTCTGCTCCTTCAGCGATCCCATGGTTCGCCGGAGGAGCGCGCTCGGCGCACCGCCGCCGGCGATGAGCATGCTGAAGAGCGGACGGTCGGACAGACGCCGTGAGGCCCGCCGCTGCCGGGCGAGCTCCTCCGGGCCCGGCTCGAAGCGCTCGATCCACTCGCGGTACGGAGGTTCATCGGCGCGCAGCGGCACGCGTTGCGGTTGCCGCGCTCGCTTGGGGAACACGCGGCGGAACCGCCCGACCAGCCCGGCGGATAGCCGGTACGCCCTGGATGCCCGGACGCGTTCCAGCTGGTCCCGGGCAGCGTCCCGCTCCTCCTCGGCCCGGCGGTTCACGTCCCGCAGCCACTCCACTTCTTCCGTCAGCTTCCGGATGGTCTGGTCCCGCTCCGTGAGCTGATCCTCGACCCCCCACAGCGGCGCGGCCGTTACACGAGTGACGGGCGCCTCTCGGTCGGTGGTTGTGTCGGCCCGCTTCCGCGCAGCCACGGGATGAGCCGCCATGATGAACTGGTACGCGTCCGCGTCGGGGAGCGATCTGACCGCCTCGACCAGGGAGGGCGGGAAATCCTCGCTGCGCAGGCCGAGCTCGGTGCCGAAGGCGTCGGTGGTGCTCGCCCGCACCTCCCGGAGCTCGTAGCCCGCGGCCTCGAAGAGCTCGTAGACGGTCTCTCTGGTGAAGAAACGGATATGGGTACGGTCGAGGAGTCCGTCCGGCCTGTAGCGGAACTGGCCCGTGAGCAGGGCCAGGCGAACGCTGCCGTGCGCCACGTTCGGGATCGAGGCCACGACGTACCCGCCGGCGTTCAGGATCGACCGCGTCTGGACCAGGACCTTCTCCGGATCGGTGAGATGCTCGAGCACGTCGCCGTACATCACGACGTCGAACCGTTCCTCGCCGAAGAGCTCACCCAGATCCAGCGCCTCGATGTCGCCGACGATCATCCGCTCGGCGAACTCCTCGGCACGCCTCGCGGCGGCAGGATCGATCTCCAGGCCGGTCACCCGGCAGCCCTGGTCCCGGAGCGCCTTGGTGATGTACCCGGTGGCAGGACCCACCTCGAGAACCTTCTTGTTCGGACCGGTCAGGAGGACGAGCTGGGTACGTGCCGTGTTGAGCTCTGAGAGATCGACGACCGCCTCATAGCGGAGCGCGTCGCCCTCGTTTTTCACTTCGCGATGTTAAACCGTTCCCTCGAGCCCGTGCTTAACGTTCGCGCTGCCAGTACACGCAACCCCAGTCGACCACGTGCATCTCTTCCTGGATGCCGTGTCGGGCGCGGTACTCATCGACGGCGCGGTTGCAGCCCGGGACGATGCGGTAGTCATCGATGATCGCGTACCCGCCCACCGACAGCTTCGGATACAGCGCCTCGAGGGCGTCCATCGTGGACTCGTACAGGTCTCCGTCCAGACGAAGCACGGCCAGCCGCTCGATGGGCGCGGAGGGCAGCGTGTCCCGGAACCAGCCGGGAAGGAACCGCACGCGGTCGTCCAGCAGCCCGTACTTGGCGAAGTTGGCCTTGACCTCGTCGAGAGACGCTGCCAGCACGGGCTTGCGCCAGTAGGCGTCCCGGACGTCGTCCTGGTGGCGCGGGTCCGGCTTCGGCAGGCCCTGGAAGGAGTCCGCCGCCCACACCATCCGGTCGGTGTCCCCGAATGCCTCCAGCACGGCCCGCATGAAGATCGCCGCTCCCCCTCGCCACACGCCGGTCTCGATGAGATCGCCGGGGACGCCTCGGCGAATGACGTCGGACACGCAGAGCTCCAGGTTGTCCAGCCTGTTGATGCCGATCATGGTCTCCGCATCGGGCGGCCAGTCCAGGCCCTCTCGCCGTCGTTCGGCGTCGTACTCGAAGCGGCGCACCAGCTGGAGCCCCGCGGCGTCCAGAAGCTTCCTGACCGGCGTGAACAGCGCGCGCTGGAGCGTGCCCTTGTGCGGATCCACCGGGCGGTACGTCTCGGGAAAGATGAGCCGGGTCAGGACCTGCTTGAGGAGATCGAGATAGAGCCGCCGAGCCCGGGTCTCGTCGTCGACCCCCAGGTCGATGACACGAGCGTCAGCCCGGATCGTGTCCAGCTGCTCAGCCATTCCCGCGGTCCCCGCGTCGCCAGAACACGCACGTCCAGTCCACCTGGTGGAGCGGCTCGTGGATCCCGTGGCGTGCCCGGAACTCCTCCACGGCCTGGTAGCAGCCGCGGATGCCCGCGAAATCGTCGACGATGACGTAGCCGCCGGTAGACACCTTCGGATAGAGCGCTTCCAGCGCGACCATCGTCGACTCGTACATGTCGCCGTCCAATCTGAGGATCGACAGTCGCTCGATGGGGGCCGAAGGGAGCGTCTCGTGGAACCAGCCCGGGAGGAAGCGGACGCGCTCGTCCAGCATTCCGTAACGCGCGAAGTTGGCCTTGACCTGCTCCAGAGGCACGGTGAGGATCGGATAGGACCACAGCGCGTCCTCGACGTCGGTGGTCCTGGCGGGATCGGGCTTCGGGAGACCCTGGAACGAGTCCGCTGCCCACACCACCCGCTCGGTGTCGCCGAACGCCTCCAGCGCCGCTCGCATGAAGATCGCCGCCCCGCCTCGCCATACTCCGGTCTCGATGAGATCACCGGGGACGCCTCGGCGCACGACGTCGGCCACGCAGAACTCCAGGTTGTCCAGCCGCTTCAGCCCGATCATCGTCTCGGCCTCGGCCGGCAGATCCCTCCCGTTCTGGCGAGCGTCCGGGTCGGCGGGGATCCGCCTGACCACGTCCATGCCCCTCGCGTTCAGGAGGCGCTTGATCGGCCGATAGACGAGCCTCCGGACCCCTTTCCGAGGGCCGAGCGGCCGCCGGTTCTCCGGCACGATGAGGCGGGTCAGGGCCTTCTTCAGCAGATCGAGGTAGAGATGCGCGGGTGTCCGCTCGAGGAGGGGGTCGCTGGCCGGCCAGTCCGAAAGATCGAGGTCCCGCTCGAGCTGATCGACCACCTCGCCGATGTTATCCAGCGGGTCGGCGCCGAAAAGCGAGTTCGGTTTTTTTTGTTCAACTAGTTGGATCTGACAGACAAAACCCCGCCCGGCGACGCTTCCGAGCTTGGTTCCCTAGCCCGGCGGTGGGCCCCACGAGTCCCGGCCGCTGACCCGGAACCCACTCCCCTTGACCCCATACCGCTTGTTGATGGAGATCAGCACGGCGGTGAGTGGCTCCAGGACCCGGGCCATCGCCAGCGGTCCGCAGTCCACCCACCGCATGCCGGGGATCCGCTCCACCAGCGAGCCGACCGCGGCCTTGGCCTCGGCGTCATCGCCGCACACCAGGACGTCGGCGTCGACGTCGTGATCGGTCCCCGTCAGCGGCTCCGCACCCACGGAGTGGAACCCCGCCACCAGGCGGACGCCGTTCGGGAGCAGGGCCCGGGCGGCCTCCGCCGCCGAGCCGTGCCACGGACGGAGGACCTGCGTGGCCCGGCCTCCGACCGCCGTGGCCAGCGGCGTGGTCGTGTCGCACACCACGGCTCCGGGGGGCCAGTGCTCCTTCAGCGAGCGGTACGTGGCGGCCTGGCCCTCGTACGGGACCGTGACGAACGTCAGGTCGGCGGCGGCCACCGCCTTGGGGTTCTCGGCGCCTTCGACCGGGGCGTCCGCTCCCACCAGGTCACGGACCCGGTCCGCGGCGGCCGTGGCCCGATCCTCGGCCCGCGACCCGATCGTCACCGCCACCCCGGCGGCGGCCAGCCGGACGGCCAGGCCGAACCCCTCGTCGCCGGTGCCACCGACGATGGCGACCCCGCTCACCGGGCCGGGCGGTACTCGCCGAACACGCCCCGCAACGCGTCGGAGACCTCGCCCAGCGTGGCCCGCAGCCGGAGCGCCTCTCGCATGGGCGGGAGGAGGTTGTCGGTCCCTCGCGCCGTCTCCTCGACCTCCTTGAGAGTCCGTTCGACCGCGGCGTTGTCCCGCTCGGATCGCAACGCGCCGAGTCGCTCGACCTGCTGCCGGACCAGCCCCTCGTCCAGCCGATGCAGCTCGACGGGCTCCTCGTGCTCCTCCACGTACCGGTTCACGCCGACGACCACGCGCTCGCCGGACTCCACTCCCTGCTGGATCCGGAATGCGGACTCGTGGATCTCGTCCTGGATCCACCCGGCGTCGATGGCCGCCACGGCGCCGCCCATGCCGTCGATCTTGTCCAGGTACTCACCCGCCCGGGCCTCGATCTCGTTGGTCAGCGACTCGACGAAGTACGACCCGCCCAACGGGTCCGTCGTGTTGGCCACGCCTGACTCGTGGGCGACCACCTGCTGGGTGCGCAGAGCGATCTTGGCCGCCCGCTCCGACGGCAGGGCCAGCGCCTCGTCGAACGAGTTCGTGTGGAGGGACTGCGTGCCGCCCAGGACAGCCGACAACGCCTCGAGGGCCGTCCGGACGATGTTGTTCTCCGGTTGCTGGGCGGTGAGCGTCGCGCCGCCGGTCTGCGTGTGGAACCGGAGCATGGTCGATCGTGGATCCTTGGCCCCGAATCGCTCGGTCATGATCCGCCACCACATCCGGCGGGCGGCCCGGAACTTGGCCACCTCCTCGAAGAAATTCATGTGACAGGCGAAGAAGAAGGACAGCCGGGGGGCGAACTCGTCAACGGCCAAGCCCGCCGCCAACGCCGCCTCCACGTATGCGACGGCGTTGGCCAGCGTGAACGCCACTTCCTGGACCGCCGTGCTCCCCGCTTCCCGCATGTGGTAGCCCGAGATCGAGATCGTGTTCCACCGGGGGATGCGCTCCCGGCAGTACGCGAACAGGTCCGTCACCAGCCGCATCGACGGCTGCGGCGGGTAGATGTACGTGCCTCGGGCCGCGTACTCCTTGAGGATGTCGTTCTGGACCGTGCCCCCGATGGCATCCGGCGACACGCCCTGCTCCTCGGCCACCAGCTCGTACAGCAAGAGCAGGATGGCGGCCGTGGCGTTGATGGTCATCGACGTCGTCACCCGGTCGAGGGGGATGCCGTCCAGCAGGACCTTCATGTCCTCGACGGAGTCGATGGCTACTCCGGTCCGTCCCACCTCGCCGGCCGCCCGGGGGTGGTCGGAGTCGTAGCCCATCTGAGTGGGGAGGTCGAACGCCACGGAAAGGCCGGTCTGACCATGATCGAGGAGGTACCGGAAGCGACGGTTGGTCTCCTGGGCGGTGCCCATCCCCGCGTACTGGCGCATGGTCCACAGGCGCCCGCGATACATGGACGGGTAGATCCCTCGCGTGAACGGCGGCTCACCGGGACGCCCCAGGTCCCGCTGAGGGTCGAAACCGTCCACATCCTGTGGTCCGTACAGCGGCCGAAGCTCGATGCCGGAGTCGGTTTCCCGCCGGTCGGAGGGCTCAGTCATCGTCGGTATAGCGTACCGGCCTGCTCCGGCGAGCCCGCCGGACCGCGTAGGCCGCCGCCGCGGCCAGGGCGACGGCAGCCACGACCCCCCCGAGAACCAGCAGAACGGGGCCGGGCTCGCTCGACGAAGCGGCTTCGTCCTCGTCTATCGGATTCGCTTCGGCAGCCGGCGTCCGGTCGTGGGTGGCGCCCAGCTCGAAGAAGTCCTCGCCAGTGGTCCAGTCCTCACACTGCTTCTGGGGACAGTCCGGATGCTTCCACAGCGATCCGACGTTCCACTCGTACGGACCAGGAGCGGCCAGATATCCGTCGGGAAATCGCACGATCAGCTCCGCGTCTTCTGAGTGTGTGACGTCAAGGTCGCCCACGAACGCGGGCTTCGGCTTGTCGTGATCCCACATCTCCGCCACGAAGCGATCCCCCCGGACCGTGATCGACGCCACGTAGTCGAACGAGATGCCCGCCTGCGGTTCCGTCGAGTCGGGGTCGTCGGACAGCACGTTGATCGGCATCGCGAACCAGTTCCCCCTGAGGTCCTCCATCGACCAGGAGTCGAACGTCACGATACGGTGCACGAGCTGGGCGCCGTCGTGGCCCTGGCTCACCGACTGGATGTCCAACGGTCCACTCGTGTCGTCCGGATCTGCGAAGCGCGTCTCGTCAGCACTCGCGGAGACGGAACCCAAGACGACCACCGCGCCCACTGCCATGCTGGCGAGCACGCGGAGCGTCGCCCGAGCGCTAACGCTCCTGCGTCGCACCGAGGTCGAAGAACCCCTTGCCCACCGTCCAGTCATCGCACCGCTTCTTCACGCACAGACGCCGCCCGTTGTACAGCGAGCCGAGGTTCCATTCGTACGGTCCCGGAGCCTCGAGGTAGCTTTCGGGAAAGGTCAGGATCATCTTCCTGGATCCGGCCTGGCGCACGTCGAGGGGACCGACGTAGACAGGATCCTGCTTGTCGTGATCCCACACCTCGGCGATGTACCGGTACCGACGAGCGGTGACCGACGCCACATAGTCCCACGACGTACCGAAGTGCTTCGCGGTGGAATCCGGGTCGTCGGACAGGACGTTGATCGGAATCGCGAACCAGTTCTTGCGAAGATCCTCCCTGGACCATTCCCCATACGTCACGACGTGCCAGGTGAGCTGGCCGCCGTGAAGCCCGTGAGTGACCAACCGGATGTCGAGTGGGCTCCGGGTATCGTTCGGATCCTGATGGCGGAAGGCACCCGCCTGTGCCGAACCTTCCAACCAGAGGAAGGCGGCGACCAGCACAGCGACCTTCGATCCGCGCGGTGAAGGCATCAAGCCGATTTTAGGGGCAGCCCGACGGGGTGCCCGAGGGCGGTGGTTGACTGCCCTGTGAATCCTCGGGCGCGCCGACGCACTCGCGATCCCGGACGAGCTGCGCGCTGAGCTGAGCCTGGATGTCGGGTGGCGGATCGTTGGACGGGTCAGCATCGGCCAGCAGGTTGGTGAGCTGCCAGGGATCCGCGGCCAAGTTGTAGTACTCACGGAATTCGACCGTCTGTCCGTCATCGCCGTACCACTCCGTGTACTGATAGGACTCGGTTCGGGTGGAAGCCCAGGTCGGAACGGGTCGGCCGAAGCGCCGATGGAACTCCAGGAGGATACGGTCGCGGGAGGACGTCAGCAGAGACCGCCCGTCCACCGGGTATTCGGGGGCCGGAGTAACGCCGACCGCCTGGAAGACGGTTGGGACCACATCGATGTTGGCCACCGGGCGGGTCAGGGTCTGCCCGGTGGCTACGTGGCCGGGCCACCGGAACAGGAGCGGGATCCGGACCGATGATGTGTATGGCGCTTGCTTCTGCTTCAGGCCATGCTCTCCCCACAGGAACCCGTTGTCGGACAGGAAGAACGACATCGTCCGCTGGTCCTCTCCCAGGTTGGTCAGGGTCTTCATCACGGAGTTCACGAGCTCATCCGCGGCACGGAGAGTCCGCAGTTGCCCGGCCCGTGTGTTGCGGAGACGGCTCAGGTTCTCGCCGTACAGGCGCTTGCCCAGGACCCACGGGGGCTTGTCGGTTCGATCCCGCTCCCGGACCGAGGGGGTGAGCCTCCACGGCGGGACGGACGTATCGAGGTGCCGGCGGGCGGGTTTCTGCGGAGCGTGAGGAGCATACGGCGCGACGTACATCAGCCAGGGCCGGTCGTCGCGCTCCTCGAACGCCCGGAGAAAGCGCATCGACTCCGCGGCGACGTAGTCGGTCGAGTACGTGGCGACTCGCTGCGTATCTCCGCCCGTGTTGTAGATCGCGCCGTAATACCCCGCGCGCTTCGACTCGAAGATCGTCCAACGGTCGAAATGGGGCGGGTTCCCCGTCCAGTTGTTGAGGTACTTCCCGGCGATGGCGGTCTGGTACCCGGCCTCTTGGAGATACCGCTGCAGCGTCGACCGCTGGTCCAGCTGCTCGACGTCCCCGTTGGTCTCGACACGGTGATTGTGGGCGTAGCGACCCGTCATGATCGAGGCTCGTGACGGGCAACACACGGGCGTCGTCGCGTAGGCGTTGGCGAACGTCACCCCTCCCGACGCGAACCATCGCCGGGTGCGTGGCATCACGTTCAGGGAGTCCGCCCGCTGGTCGTCCGTGATGAAGATCAGCACGTTGGGACGGGTATCCACCGGCGGCGGCAAGATGCTGGGGCCGGGCTGAGCGGGAATCGGTGGCTGGGCAGCCAGCACCGCGGCGGCGGTCGCGAGGATGACGGCCAGGGCCCTCACGGGCACGGGGAGCCGCCGTCCGTTCCCCTGCATCGGCGGTCCCTGGCCAGCTGCGACGACAGATTCGCCACCAGCCCGCCTTGATTGTTCCGGAAGCTCGGCTCGGCCAGCAGGTTGTGGAGCTGCCAGGGGTCCTCTCGCAGGTCGTAGTACTCGCGGAAGCTGACGGTCTCACCGTTCGAGTCGTAGTACTCGACGTACTGGTACTGCGGCGTGAGGAGCGAGGCCCACGGTGGAACGCCCACGTCCAGCCGGTCGACGAAGCTCTCGAGCAGCAGCCGATCACGCCGGTCGGCGGTCAGCAGCGATCGCCCGTCGAGGGGATATGTCGGGTCGGGAGGGATCCCGGCCGCATCCAGCACGGTGGGGGTGATGTCCAGGTTCGCGGCAAGCCTGGGATCGATCGCCCCGCCCTGCACCTGGCCCGGCCACCGCATGAACAACGGGATCTCGATGGAGGGGGTGTAGGGCCAACGCTTGTCGAACAGGCCGTGCTCCGCCCAGAAGAACCCGTTGTCCGACGTGAAGAAGGCCAGCGTGGAGCCTCCCTCTCCCAGGCGGGCCAGCTCCTTCATCACACGGTTCACCGCCTCGTCCACCGCGATGAGCGTGCGCAGCTGCAGGCGCCGAACCAGCTTGATGCCCTCGATGCCCGCCGTCCGAGCCTGCACCTGCGGTGGCTTGTCGTTCCGATCGGATTCGGTCGAAGCCGGGCTCGGCTCCCACCGCGGCACGGGCGATCTGCGGTGCCGGTGTGCGGGGCGGAAGGGATCGTGTGGGGCGAACGGATCCACGTACAGGAGCCAGGGACGAGCATCGTCCCCCTCGAAGAATCGCAGGAACCGCACGCTCTTCTCACCGATCACGTCGGTGGCGTAGCCGGGCAGCCGACGCAGCACGCCATCGGTGTTGAATTTCGCGTTCTGGTAGCCGGTGTTGAAGATCGACCACCGGTGGAAGTACGGCGGGTTCGTGTACAGCGGCCACGCGTTCATGTACTTCCCGGTGATGCCGGTGAGATAGCCCGCCTCCTGAAGGTACCGCTGCAGCGTGGAGTTCTGATCGAGCGACAGGGCCGAGTAGTTGTCCAGCACCCGATGGTTGTGCGTGTACCGCCCGGTCATGATCGACGCCCGCGATGGGCAGCACAGCGGTGTCGTGGCGTACGCGGAGGGGAATCGGGTGCCCTGTTGCCCGAACCAGCGCTGAGTCTTGGGCATCATGAACATGGTGTCCGAGCGCTGGTCATCAGTCATGAAGATGAGCACGTTCGGCTGAGGCGCCTGTCCCCGGGCCACCGGCTCACGCGAGGGAGAGGGCAACACCAGGAGGAAGGCGGCCAGGCCCACGATCCAGAGGGAACGGACGAACCTACCCACCGGCGTCCATCCTAGCGGTCACAGCGGCACCTTTACCGGGTTCTCGCCGCAAACCCCATGGAGCTGGGCGGAACCGGGCTTGGTTCCCGCCGGGACGTCGTAGTACAGGCCGACGTCCTCCACGAGCTGGCCCGGTCCGATCGGGGTCTGGAATGCCTGGCTCGAGGCGGGATCCAGACCCAGGACGTCGGGACGAGGCGCGAACCGCTCGCCGGTCGCGGCGACGAAGAACTGACACGAGGGGTCCAGGCGAGCCGGCTCTGTTCCAGGGTTCGTGATGTTCACTCGCACAAGACAGAACTCCCCTTGCTCGGGCGCGATCGACCGCTCGGCGGTGACCACGCTCTTGTACCCACATTCCCCATCCAGCACGTCGAAGGTGACCTGCTCCCCCCCACCGCCCTCGTCCCGGCCCGCGGTGTCGCCGCCGTCGGTCAGGATGAGGGCCACAACGACCGCCGCGGCGACGGTGAGCAAGATGACCGTGGCCAGAAGGCGAGGGTTCACCAATTGCTAACGATAGGTCGGAGGAAAGGTTGCCCGTGACGTGAACCGGCCCCCGAAGGGGCCGGTTCGCCACCGTTCGAACGATCGGTCTCAGCTCTTCTTCTTCTTGCCCTTCTTCTTCTTCTCGCAGGCCTTCTCCTTCTCGGCGGTGCAGTCGTCCTTGCCCTTGCCGCCGATGGAGGCGTCCTTCTTGCCGGCCTGGCCGTTGAGCTCGTCGTTACCGTCACCGCCCTTGAGCTTGTCGTTCCCGCCGCCGCCCAGGAGGATGTCGTTGCCCGACAGACCGCGCAGCGCGTCGTTCCCGCTGAACCCGCAGATCTTGTTGGAGAACTCGTCGCCGACCAGGATCTCCTTCTTGTTCGCGTTCTCCCGGGACTTCTTGCAGAACTCACCCTTGCCGCCGCCCGGCTCCCCGGGCTTGGGCGGCTGAGCGGCCGCACCGCCCCAGTTGACCTCCACGACGTCGGTGTTATCCGGCTCGGCCTTCCCGCCGGCTTGGTCGGCCTTCGTGGCGTCCTTCTTCTCCGTGTTGTCGGCCTCCCCGGGCACCTCATCGCCGGCCGCACCCTGCTCTGGCGCGTTCTTGCCGTTGTCGTTCGCGTCCAGGTGCGCCCGAACGACATCGATCCCCGTGGCGCCGGCCTTGCCCGTGTACGAGACCGTGCATTTGCCGGCCGTCTCGTCATGGTCGCACTCGAGGTCCGCCCCGGTCGTCTTGAGGCCGGCGTTCGGTCCGGAAACGACCTCCACGTCGACATTGGCCTTGATCGGCTTGGGGTTGTCGGCCTTGTTCTCCAAGACGGCGACGGTCAGAGTTACGGCCGTCCCCGGCGCCGGGCTGGAGTCCTCGGGCTCGAGGTCAACCACGGCCGTAACCCAGTCCACCGTCACGACGTCGGTGCGGTCCCCCTCGTTGGGAGGGTCGTCGACGGCTTCGCTGCAGGTAGCCTCCGCCGAGCCCGGGTTTGTGTCTCTCATCCAGGCGCAGATCTTGCTGGTCCCTGCCGTGTTGATGCCGTCGAATGTGACGGTGCAGGTCGTACCCCCCTCCGGGGTCTTGCAGGTCTTCTGCGACTGGAGGAGCGGAGGGGGCAGGTTCGGCGTCGGAGTCCCTGGGCCGTCCACGATGGCGAAGTCGACATCCTGGTTAGCCGTTGTCGTTGCCGTCAGCACGTGAGGTAGGCCCGTTCCTCGAGTGGCCGTCTCCGGCGTGACGTCCAGGGTCACCGCGGCCTGTGAGGATGCCGGCAGCGGCGAAAGGAGGCCGACGACGACGGCCGCCGGAGCCAACAGTCTGGCGAAGTGCTTCATGGGCTTTCTCCTTGCTCGACGTGCCGCGAGGAGGATCGACGCGGCGGGTGCGCTGTTTTGTACCACGCGACCGGAAAGGCCGTCTAGAGACTGTGTGCGCCGCGCACAAGCGGCACAAAAAGGAACCGGCCCCCGAAGGGGCCGGTTCCCACTCGTGGTTGAGCTACTCAGCTAGCGCCGGCAGCTCTTCTTGATCTCTGCCCTCGGGCAGCGGTCGTTCCCGGGACCACCGAACGCGACATCGAAGCCGCGGCCGCCCCGAAGGACGTCCTTGCCGGCACGACCCTTCATCCGGTCGTCGCCGGCCTTTCCGATGATCTTGTCGCAGCCAGGAGTGCCGCGGAGCTTGTTGTCACCCCTGTTGCCGACGATCCGCTTGCACCGCTTCCGCGGGCCAGGGCCAGGACCAGGACCCGGGCCGGGACCAGGGCCCGGAGCGGCCACCTCGCCCTGCGGCGTAACGGTCAGATAGATCTTGTCTAGCTGACAGTCATCGCCGGTGTTGTCGAATGTGTCACCGGCGCAATCCCCGGTTCCAGAGGTGGAACCTTCCGGATCTCCGTCACCGGTGATGAGGGGGTCGTCGTTGATCTCGATGAGCGAGGCCCCGAACACGGTGTTCTGGATGGGCACGCCTACCGTCACGGCCCAGCAGTCACCGCCCGCGGCGGTTGGGGCGCTAGCATGGCAGCCCGCACCACCACCGGGAGTCGGTGAAAGATCCGTGCCGTTGTGGGCACATCCCGCACCCGAGCCATCGGGTGCGTCATCGTTGGCCTGCTCGTCGTCGGAGAACTGGTCCAGACACACCTGAACCGCGTCCACCCCGCCTGCGCTGGTGAAGGCGATCACCGTGATGCTCTCGCCGTTCTTGACCCCGGCGCCATGGACGCCCGGCTCGGTGAACGTGGCCGATGGCGTCACCAACGTGTGGATATGGCCGTTGGTTGTAGCGGCGTGGTCGCCGGTGACCTGGGCGTTGTCCACGTGGACGTCCGCCACGCAGGACTGCGGAGCACCCGCGGGCTGGAAGCCGCAAGCGCCCTCGGCCGCCCCGGGTGTCACATCGTTGGGGAGGCAGTGGGCCGTATTGGCCGGTCCGCCCGGAGTGTTGTCCGCGCACGCGAACCCGTAGATGTCCCTGGGATTGTTGGCGTTGCTGGCTTGGGTGATGTCATACGTCGCGGTAAACGAAGCCGCCGTGCCCTCACCTGCGGGAGCCGGCGCGAAGTCCGGGGTGGGGTCAGACGCGGCTAGCTGGCAGGTTGGGCCAGCCACCGTGGGGTTCGCACCGTCGTCGCAGTCGTACCACTCGTACAGCACGGCCTGGGAGTCAGCCACCGCGCGGAACTCGTAGGCGGTGTTGAACCCGTCATTGTCATCGGACAGGATCTCCGCTTCCTTGGTTTCGCCGTCGGCGGGAGCATCCGGGACCCCGTCCCCGTTGAATTCGTCGGGGTTGAAGATCATGTTGTTGTCGGGAGGCGTGTGGGCCGCGCCGGGCGTCGCCGACACGGCGAAGAACCCCAGCATGGTACAGGTCACGAACGCCCCTATCAGCTTTCGATGTCTGATCTCTCTCATACAAGCTCCTCCTCGTGTTCCTTCACTCGTCCTTGATGGGCGTGTACTGCCAGCGGCCCCTCCTTTCGGTTGCGTGGGGCTACGCGGGGATGTTTCGTAGCCTAACCCGGCTTCTACCCTTCACAACGGAAATATCCGTGCAAAGTTGCCTGCCTTGTCGGTCTACCGGGGGACCGACGAAAGAGCC
>DASZKM010000228.1:0-10452 GCA_035947055.1 Actinomycetota bacterium | reverse complement strand
GCTCTCGGCCGCGAGGTCCAGAACCACGTCCGGACCGTGGATCGGGCCATTCATGCTCGAGACGGGGATCGCCACCGCATCGCCGTCGTTCTTCCGGAGACTGGACGGGAAGGGACCCGGGTGTTCACCGACCGGTTCGCTGCGAAGCTATCCGAGCACCTGCACGGCCGGGGAGCCGCGGCGAGCGCGGCTATCGCCACAGCCGTGTTGACGTTCCCGGAGGACGAGGCCGCGCTCACGGCACTACGGGACGAGTTTGCCCGGCTGGACCGAGGGGAGCATCCGGAGCCCGCCGCGCGCGAAGCGTCCTAGCCTTCGGTCACCCCACGAAGACCACGGTCACCCACATCCGGCCTCCGGTGACCAGGGTCCCGACACCGATCCGTTCGTACTCGTTCGACAGGACGTTGTGGCGGTGTGGCGGGCTGTTCATGAAGGCCTGGTGGAGCTCGATGGTGTCGCCCCCCACCCCGACGTTCTCACCCAGGACGTCCCACCGCACGCGCCGCAGCTGCTTGGGCAACCGCTCGTTGTGGAAGATGGAGCCGGCCTGGGCCATGGAGGAGCTGTGCTTGCGAGCCACGCCCACCGCCTTGGTGATCATGCGCAGCGAGCCAAGCCCCTGGGCGGACCGCTCCGTGTTGATCAAGCTGCGGAGGAGGTTCTCGTCCACCGAGGCCAGCGGCTGAGACGAAGGGATCGATCCATGCGGGGCCCCAACCGCGACAGACGCGACCAGCACGAAGCCGGCAAGCACCCTCCACGGGCGATGGCGAAGCGGCCGCCCCATGACGAACGACACATCGGCGAAAACCCACGCGCTTCTGTAGGTCGGGCGACCTTCGGGTACCCTTCACCTGCGCATGGCTGACCGGACCGACGAGACTTCCGCCTACTCCCAGATGGGGGAGCAGTGGCTCCTCCGGGGAGGCGGGGTCGACATCATCACCACCGAGGAGCGGGACCTCTCCACCGAGGAGATGGTCCTCAACATCGGGCCCCAGCACCCGTCGACTCACGGTGTGCTTCGCCTCGTCCTGGAGCTCGACGGAGAGAAGATCCTCCACGCCGAGCCCGTCATCGGGTACATGCACCGGGCCGCGGAGAAGCTGGCCGAGGTCCGGGACCACCGTCAGGTCCTGGTCCTCATGAACCGGCACGACTGGCTGTCCGCGTTCAACAACGAGCTGGGGTGGTGCATCGCGGTCGAACGGCTGGCCGGGATCGAGGTCCCGGAGCGGGCCCAGTGGATCCGCACCATGATGGCCGAGTGGAACCGGATCCTGAACCACCTGATGTTCACCGGCTCCTATCCCCTGGAGCTCGGAGCGATGACCCCGATGTTCTACGCGTTCCGGGAGCGGGAGATGATCCAGGACCTCATGGAGTCGGCCACGGGCGCCCGGATGCACCACTCGTACGCCCGGGTGGGAGGCCTGAAGGACGATCTGCCGCGCGGCTTCCTGAAGCAGTCCGCGGAGGTCCTGAAGTGGATCCGCAAGAAGCTTCGGGACTTCGACAACCTGATCATGGGAAACGAGATCATCGGGGCCCGGACCAAGGGCATCGGGATCCTTCCGCCGGACGTCGGCGTCTCGTACGGAGTGTCAGGCCCGGTCCTCCAGGCCTCCGGCATCCCCATGGACCCACGGAAGGACCAGCCCTACGAGAAGTACGGCGAGGTGGAGTTCGACGTCCCGGTCGGCGAGAACGGGGATTGCTACGACCGGCTGTGGGTGCTGGTCCGGCGGATGCACGAGTCCTGCAACATCGTCGAGCAGTGCATGGACAAGCTTCCGGGGGGCCAGTACATCGCCAAGAAGGTGCCCACCAAGATCCCCGAGGGCGAGGTCTACGTCAGGACCGAGAACCCGCTCGGGCTCATGGGGTATTACCTGATCGGGACCAACCACGAGCACCCGTACCGGCTGAAGATGCGCACGGCCTCGTTCTCCAACGTGTCCGTGCTGCCGTGGATGCTGCGAGGCCAGCTCGTCCCCGACCTCATCGCGATCCTGGGGTCGGTGTTCTTCGTGGTCGGCGACATCGACCGCTGAAGAAGGGCTCGTCCCGTCGAAGAACCCTAGGCTGCCGCTCGGGCGTTGGTGATGACCAGCGCGAAGTCCTGGTCGGTGATCCCTTCCCGGTTCGGCATGCCGTCGCCGATGATGTTCGCTGCCGACACCGTGACCTGATACGGCCCGGCCCCCGCGGAGGGCAGGAACACGTTCTCGATGTTGTTCTTCCGGTCGGCCGAGCCGCCCGTCGTCGAGACGCCCTGCGCGAACACGTTGCCCAGCCACGTCGTTCCGTCGGCCGCTGTCACCGTGAGGTCCAGGTCGTTGACCCAGGCGGGGAGCCTCCCGCCCTTGCCGTGCCCGAGCGCGTCGGTCCACGCCAGCGAGACCTTCAGCGGCTTGGCCGGGTCGATGGGGGCCACGGACATGCCGTGGGTCTGTCCCGACGCGGTGAACACCACCGACTGATCGATCTGCACGGCCCCTGCCGTCCATGCGGCGAGCACGTTCCCCAGGTTCAGCCGGCCCCATCCCTGCTGGTTGTTGGGGATGTGGCTCATCGTGCGGCCGTCCGCGTCCTTCGCTCCGGCCAGGTCGTCGGCGCCGTTCACGAACGCCGCCTTGACCAGGGCCGGGGATGGCGTGGTCCCGCCGAAGTGGTCGCGGTACCAGTCCACGAACACGGCGTACGCACCGCTGGCGTGTGGGGAGGCCATCGACGTGCCGGTGCACCCTGCGTGGAGCGGTGAGGGCGGCACCTCCAGTGACGGCTCCGTGGGCGAGTAACCGAGGAACGGGATGCCGCACAGGGTTCCCTGTGCCGCCCGGGTGGAGATCACCTGCTGGCCGGGGGCCACCAGCGTGGGGAGCAACCGCCCGTCTAGTGCCGGGCCGTGGGCGGTGCAGAAACAGAGGTCATCGGGGGTCTTGGGGTTCGCCCCGCCTCGGTTCCAGGTGCCTCCGATCCCGAAGATGTTCTTGCCTTCGTCGGGCGACCCCTGGCTGGACGTCCCGCCGCCGCCGTTCATGATCGAGAACATCAGGGCCATGGGCTGGTCGCCCGGCTCGCTCGGGTCCGCGTCGCGGGCGATCGCGTCGAACTCCCGAGTGTCCTCGTCGTATCCCTGCGGGGTTCCCGCCGGTCCCCAAGAGTTCTGCGAGACGATGGCCCCCAGGTTCTGCGCCTCGGTGTACACGGGGGTGTAGCCATTGTTGAACGCGCCCCCGCCGAAGACCCCGATCGCGTTCTGGACCACGGCCTTGGCTCCGGGAGCGACCCCAAGACCGTAGTCGAACCCGTCGATGTCGCCGAGACCGGTGGTGCCCGTTCCCAGCACGATGCCGAGCGTGTGCGTCCCGTGACCGATCACGTCATCGTGGTTCCGGGCCGTGCACAGGTCGGGCGACCCGCCGTAGTCGATGCACTTCTCGATCCGTCCCTGCAGGTCGGGATGGTTGAAGTCCACGCCGCCGTCCACGTGCTGGACGATGACCCCCGAGCCGTCAGCGCCATACGTGCTCAGGAAGTTCCGGTAGTTGGGAGCGAGCGGGGCCTTCGAACCCTGGGCGGTGACCACGGCCGACTTCTCGTCGCGGAGCTGTGGAACGCCGCCCGCGTCGGCCACGCTGTACACGCGGGGGATACGGGCCAGGGCGGCCGCCGCCTCCGCGCCGCCCGGAACCTCGACGACCGTGCCGTCGAGCTCGGTGAAGGCGCGGGGATAGGAGTCGAAGCCCGCGGCCGCCGGCAGCGACCCCACGACCGTCACCCGAAGGAGCTGGGTCGAGTCGGTCACGCTCGGCGCGACCCGGAAGTCGGGGGGAAGCACGCCTGCGAACCGAACGCCGTCCAGCGCCCGGATGGCCTCCGTCTCGGCGGCGTCCGCCCACACCAGATAGGAGACCGGCGCCAGCGGCTGGACCATGCCGGCACCCGTCGCCGCCACGTCATGGACGGCGGCCGTGTCTCCGAAGTCGTCGAACTGGACCAGGACCAGGTCGCGCCCGGCGGGGTCGGTTTCGGGGAGGTCTCGGGCCGGATCGACGGTGCCCGCGGAGAACGGGATCTCGTACAGGCTGGTGTCGGCCGCCCAGGCCGGGCTCAGCATCCCCGTCAGGAGGGCGAGTGTGAGTGCCATCCGCCGGATCATGGTCCCTGTCACCTGGGCGTCCTCCTTTGGGCAGGCGGGTAGAAGCGGTTCTTTCCCGGTTTATCTATTCGACACGGCCCGTGGTGTCCCCTTTGTGGGGGCCTCGGTCAGCAGCCGGCCTCTCGGTCGCCGAGCACGGCCACAGGGGGCGGAAGGCCCTCCGTGCCCAGGGCCAGCAGGTACAGGCCACCCAGCTTGGCGGGGTCGATGAGGATCGACGCCCGGCTCCGGGCCTCGAACAGCCGGCTGGCCTCTCGTCCTTCATGGCGGGCCTGGGCCTCGTTCTGTCGACGCTGGACGCCCGCCGACCAGGTCCGGTAGCCCAGCGCCAGAAGCGCCTCGCGCTGAGTGATCGGGCCCCACACCTGCAGCCCTGCTTCCCGAGCCTCGGCCGCCACCGCGTCGAGGTCGACGGCGGCGGTGACGTCACGGGAGCCCGGGTCCTCGAGCACCTCGGCCAGCACGCGGTGGTCCCGGTAGGCGTGGACCGGGCCCGGCGTCTCCTCCGCTCGGAACCCGTAGTCGAACAGGAACGCATACCCCCGCTCCAGCGCAGCGGTCACGTCGCGGACCATGGCCAGGGCGGCGGGAGACACGGGGCGTTCCTCGCCGTCCTGCAGCGGCCGCCCCATGGCGGCCAGCGCATCCGCGGTTGGCTCGGACTCCTCTTCCGTGAGCCGCTCCCCGTTCGCCCCCACCATCACCTCCACGGTTCGTCCGTCGCGGTAGCGGAGGCGGTGGAAGGGCACGTTGTCGAGGACCTCGTTGGCCAGGATGCATCCCACCACCGGCTCGAGGTCGTCGAGCGAGGTCCGTGTCTCCAGCCCGTGTTCTCGAAGGACCCGCAGCGCGCCCGGGCTCCGTTCCACCGCCGCGTACCGGAACGCCCCGGCGAACGCGGGGACCCACGTCACCGCGACCCGGAGCTGACGGCCCAGGGTGCCGTCGCCTGCCCCGATCTCGACCACGGTGAACGGGTTGGGTCGGCCCAGGATCTCCCAGCACTCCGCGAGCTGGCGGGCCACGAGCGAGCCGAACGCCGGCGAGACGTGAGGACTGGTCACGAAGTCCCCGTGCTCGCCGATCGGCGGGGTGGCGTAGAAGCCCTGGTCCGGGTCGTACAACGCGGCGTCCATGAACTCGGCGAAGGTGATCGGGCCCCGGGCCCGGATCTCCTCCACCAGCTGTTCGTGCAGCGGCTTCGTCCTGGCCACGAACGCCATTGTCGCCCCGGTGACCCGCCGCCGCCCGGGAGCCGGGAGGCCTGCCAGAATCCTTCCGATGGATCCCCGTCCCGCGGCGACCGTGATCGTGGCCCGCTCCTTCGACGATGGCATCGAGGTCCTTGCGCTGACCCGGGCGGCGGCCAGTCGGTTCGCGCCCGGCTTCACGGTGTTTCCCGGAGGCGCGATCGAGCCGGGGGATGAGGGCCTGGCCGCGCGGTTGTTCGGCGCTCCCGACGAGGCCGCCCGGGCCTGTGCCCTGCGCGAGCTGTACGAGGAGGCGGGCGTCCTGCTGACCGCGGAAGGCCCGCAGATCCGCGAGCCGGGCGAACCGATCGACACCATTCGTTTCGATCCTCCGGCGCCGGACATGCTCGTCGAGGTGTCCCGGTGGATCGCACCCGAGCAGCTCGAGAAGCGGTTCGACGCCCGGTTCTTCGCCACGGGAGCACCGGCCGGCCTGCGGCCGCACCCCGATGGCACCGAGATCGAAGACGCCCGGTGGGCGCGGCCGGAGGACCTGCTCGCCGCGGCAGAGCGCGGAGACGCCACCTTGATGTGGCCGACCTACGTCACGCTCCGCGAGCTTCAGGGGTGCCGGTCCGTGGCCGACGTCCTGGCCCTGCGCGTGGACCAGGTCGACCGTATCCGATGACCAAGATCCGCCGGGTCCTGGCTCCCAACCCCGGGCCGTTCACGTTGGAGGGCACGAACACGTGGGTCGTGGGCGAGGGCCCATCCGTGGTCATCGACCCCGGCCCCGACGACGCCGCGCACATCCTGGCGGTGATCGAGGAGGCCGAGCCGGTGGCGGCGATCCTCATCACCCATCGCCACCCGGACCACGCGCCCGGGGCCCGGCGTCTGGCCGATGCCACCCGGGCACCGGTCCATTCGTTCCGGCCGGCGTACGGGGAGACCCAGGTGGCCAACGACGACGTCGTGGAAGCCGACGGCGTCAGGTTGCGTGCGATCCACACGCCCGGCCACACGCCCGACCACCTGTGTTTCCTGGTAGAGGACGAGGGAGCTCTGTTCACCGGGGACACGGTGCTGGGGCGGGGCACGAGCGTGGTCGACCCACCGGAGGGGAACATGGCTGCGTACGTGCGGTCACTGGAGATCCTGCGCGCCGTGGAGCCGAAGACCATCTATCCGGGTCACGGGCCGGTGATCTTCACGCCGGTGGGGAAGCTCGACCACTACATCCGGCACCGGGCCGAGCGAGAGGAACAGGTGCTTCAGGCGTTGGCCGAGGGCAAACAGCGGCCCCCGGAGATGGTCCCGGGGATCTACGGGCAGGAGGTGCCGGTCGACATGTACCCGGCGGCGGCGCGTTCTGTGCTCGCGCACCTGTTGAAGCTGGAGCGGGAGGGCCGTGTGGCCCGCACCGGCCGGATGAAGGACGAGCGGTTCGTGCTGGTGGGCACCAGGGAGTGCGCCCGGTGCGGCCGGCAGGCGCTGCCGGGCTCGAAGTTCTGCGGCCGGTGCGGGTTGTCCGCTCTTCAAGAAGGGGTCCGATGATCCGGGCCGAGTTCTTCCGCCCCGATGCTCCCGAGCAGGTGGCCGGGGTTGCGGACTGGGACGGTCAGCGGGCGGTCGTTCAATCCGACGACGACGCGGTCCGTTCGCTCCTGGCCCGCGTCTTTCACGCTTCACCGGTAGTGACCGGGGGGATGCCGGTGGGGGAGACCGTCCTCGAACCGGGCGGTCAGGCCTGGTTCCGGGCGGCCGCCCGCGTGCGCGGAGAGCGCGAGGGCCTGAAGGTCCGCTTCGTCATCGACCGGCCGGGCGGCTGGGACCCGGCGCTCGACCCGCAGACCTTCGGGTGGGGCGGGGCAAAGCCCTCCTCCCCGCATGAGCGGTAGCGTCCACGAGACCGCGGCCACGGGGTTCGGTGCCGCCGCCGACGAGTACGAACGGTCACGCCCCGGCTACCCCCAGGAAGCCGTCGACGTCCTGATCCGCCAGCTGAGGATCGCGACGGGGCGCCGCCTACTCGAACTCGGAGCGGGCACGGGCAAGCTGACCCGGAGGGTGGCTGGGACCGGCGCCGACATCGTCGCCGTGGAACCGGTCGAGTCGATGCGCCGCCGCTTCGCCGAAGAGCTGCCGGGGGTGCCGGTGATCGCGGCCACGGCCGAGACGCTCCCGTTCGAGGACGAGACGTTCGACGCCGCGGCGGCCGCACAGGCCTTCCACTGGTTCGACGGCGATCGCGCGCTGGCCGAGCTCCACCGAGTGCTTCGGCCGGAAGGGCGGCTGGGGCTGATGTGGAACGTCCGCGACGAATCGGTCAACTGGGTGGCGGCGCTGACCGAGCTCATCGACCCGTATGAGCGCACCGCTCCTCGGTTCAAGACGGGGGAGTGGCGAGTGGCGTTCGAGGAAACGAAGCTGTTCGGGGACCTCCACCACCAGGGGTTCCCGAACGAGCAGTCACTTGACGCGGATGGTCTGGTGACCCGGATCGCTTCGGTGAGCTTCATCGCCCGGCTGCCTGAAGGGGAACGCCACGGCGTCCTCGACCGGATCCGGCAGCTCGCCGAGACGCATCCGGACCTGCGAGGCCGGGAACGCTTCTCCCTTCCGTACGTGACGGACGTTTACTGGTGCGATCGCCGGGACTAGGTGTACCGGACAGGCTCCAGGACCTCGTCGACCTGATCCTCGGGAAGCAGTTTCTTCTCCCGGACGACCTCCTTCAGCGTGCGGTTGGACCGATACGCTTCCACCGCCACGTCGGCGGCGCCCGCATATCCAAGCGCCGGACGCAGCGCCGTGGCCAGGCCCAGCGAAGCCTCGGCGTACTCCTTGCACCGTTCTTCGTCCGCTTCGATGCCGGACACGCACTTCTCGGCCAGCGTCCGCGACGCCGCGGCCAGCAGATCGATGGCCTCCAGCAGCTCGTCGGCGATCACCGGTGTCATGACGTTCATGTCGAGCTGCCCGCCGGCCACAGCCAGTGCGACGGTGTGTTCGGCGCCGGAGACCCGCATGCACACCATGTTCACCATCTCCGGGATCGACGGATTGACCTTGCCGGGCATCATCGAGGAGCCGGGCTGCACCTCGGGAAGCCGGATCTCGGCCAGCCCGGTGCGCGGCCCCATCGACAGCAGCCGGAGGTCGTCCGTCACCTGGCCCACCGCGACCGCGGCCGCTTTCAGGGCGGCGCCGTACTCGCCCAGGTCCCCGTGGTTCCGAACCGCTTCGATGAGGTCGTCCGCGGTGACCAGCGGGAGCCCCGTGAGCTCCGCCAGCCGCGGGATGACCTCTTCCCGGTATCCGTCCGGCGCGCCGAAGCCTGTCCCGGTGGCCGTTCCGGCGAGCGGAAGTCGGGCCACCCTCGTCCGCCCGGTCTCGTCCACGCGGTCCCGGGCCCGGCGGATCATCGCCGCGTACGCCGCCATCTCCTGGCCCAAGGTGATGGGCACCGCGTCCTGGAGGTGGGTCCGTCCCGACTTCACGACGCGGGCGAAGGCCTCCGCCCGCCCGTCGAATGCCTCGGCCAGCTGGTCGAGCGCCGCCAGCAGCTTGCCCGACTCGGCGAGCACCGCGACCCGTGTTGCTGTTGGGAACACGTCGTTCGAGGACTGCGCCATGTTGACGTGGTCGTTGGGGTGGACGCGCTTGTGCTCACCGCGCCGGCCGCCCAGCAGCTCCTCGGCAAGGTTGGCGATGACTTCGTTGACATTCATGTGCAGCGAGGTTCCCGCCCCAGCCTGGTACCGGTCGACCAGGAACTGGTCGGCGTGCTTGCCCTCGGCCACGTCCCGGGCGGCCTGGACGATCGCGTCGGCGATCTCCGTGTCCAGCGCGCCGACCTTGGCGTTGGCCCCGGCCGCGGCCTCCTTGATCTGGGCCAAGGCCCGAACGACCGCCGTTCGAGGCGGACGGCCGGTGATCCGGAAGTTGCCGACGGCCCGCACGGTCTCGGCCCCGTACAGCGCATCCTCGGGGACCCTCACCTCGCCCAGCGCGTCGCGCTCGATCCGCTCGCCCATGGCCGCCTCCTTCGAGTTGTCACTTCGATCGGTCGTGTCACTACCCAGGGCTAGCATACGGCCGTGATGTCGCGGCTCCCCCTCGACCCCGATCCGTCCCAGGCGCCCGTCGTGCGTCTGGACAGCGGCGCGGTGCTGGTCACCGGCCCGCCCGGGTCGGGGAAGACGACCCTTCTGCTGGAGCGGTTCGCTCGTCTGGTCGAGGGCGGCGCGGACCCAGAGGGCGTGGCGCTGTTTCTCCTCAGCCGGAGGGCGGTCCGCGACGCTCGCGAGGACCTCGTCCGGCGGATCGGCCGCTCGTTGCCGGATCTGCCGGTGTTCACCGCCCACGGCTTCGCGTTCCGGGTTCTGGGACGGAGGTTCCGCGACGCGGGATACAACGCTCCGCCGGAGATCCTGTCCGCCCCCGAGCAGTACGCCACGGTTCGAAACCTCCTGGCCGACGCGGATCCGCAGGCCTGGCCCAGGTTCGGGCACCTTCTCGGCGTCCGAGGGTTCGCCCAGGAGCTGGCGGACTTCGTGCTCCGGGCCCAGGAACGCCTGCTCACTCCCGAGGCACTCGACGACCTGGTCGAGAGATCGGACCGGGAGGAATACGCGGCCGTAGCCCGGTTCTACCGCGACTACCTCGACACGCTGGTGCAGCAGGGACAGGTGGACTTCGCCGGACTGCTGTTCCAGGCGGCGAACCTGGTCACCAAGGACCTCTCCACGGACGAGGCGTTCGCCCATGTCCTGGTGGACGACTACCAGGACGTCACCCCGGCCACCGAAGCGCTCCTCCGGCCGCTGGCCCGGGCGGCGGATTCCGTCGTGGTGGCCGCCGATCCCGCCGGTCACGTGTTCTCGTTCCGGGGCGGCACCGCGGAGCCGCTTGGCCGGGTGGCCAAGACGCTGGGCTGCCGGGAGCACGTCACGTTGGCCCGGAGCCACCGGCTGAACGGTCAGGCGGATGGACTGGCGGCTCTCGAGGATCCGGCGGCTCCGCCGGCGGCGGCCGCCGGTGAGCGAATCGAGGCCCGGCTGTTCGCCCATCCCGGCGAGGAAGCCGAAG
>DASZKM010000227.1:0-4810 GCA_035947055.1 Actinomycetota bacterium | reverse complement strand
CTCCTGACCGCGGTGTACGAGAACGGCCGCGACGACATCTACCTGGGGACCTACGAGGGCCTGTACTGCGTCTCGTGCGAGGCGTACTACACCGAGGACGAGCTGGTGGATGGCAAGTGCCCCATCCACGGCCGGCCGGTCGAGCAGATGAAAGAGGAGAACTATTTCTTTCGTCTCTCCGCGTACCAGGACCGCCTGCTGGAGTACTACACCACGCATCCGGAGGCGGTCGAGCCTGAGGCCCGGCGCAACGAGGTCCTGTCCACGATCCAGGGAGGACTGCGTGACTTCTCGATCTCCCGCACGTCGTTCGCCTGGGGGATCCCGCTGCCATGGGACGAGAAGCACGTGTGCTACGTGTGGTTCGATGCCTTGACGAACTACATCACGGCGGCGGGTTACGGGTCGGACGAGGAACGGTTCGAGCACATCTGGCCGGCCGACGTCCATTTCATCGGGAAGGACATTCTCCGGTTCCACGCCATCTACTGGCCGGCCATGCTCATGGCCGGCGGTGTCCAGCCGCCCCGGCAGGTGTGGGCGCACGGCTTCCTCCTCGTCGGGGGGGAGAAGATGAGCAAGACGAAGCTGACCGGCATCCACCCCAAGACCCTGGTCGATCACTTCGGGGTGGATGCCTACCGCTACCACTTCCTGCGGGAGTTCCAGTTCGGGCAGGACGGGAGCTTCTCGTGGGAGGGCATGGTGGCCCGGTACAACGCGGACCTGGCCAATGACCTGGGCAACCTGGGGTCCCGGGTCCTGGCCATGCTGGAGTCCTACTTCGCAGGCGAGGTCCCCGCGCCGGGGGATCCGCCACAGCCGATGGCCGGCATCCAGGCGCTGAGCGGTGCGGCGGAGGAAGCCACCGCGGCGTACGACGAGAAGGTCCGGGCCATGGACCTGGCCGGAGGCTTGGGGGCTGTGTGGGGCTTCGTCGGGGAGGTCAACCGGTTCCTGGTCGACGCCGCGCCGTGGGCGGTGGCCAAGGACGAGGGACGTCGGACCGAGCTGGCGGCGATCCTCTACGCGGCGGCGGAGGCCCTTCGGATCATCGCCGTGTTCCTGTTCCCGGCCATGCCCGGGGCCGCCCGCCGGCTATGGGAGGACCTGGGGATCGAGGAGACGCTGGACGCGCAGCGGCTCCCGGAGGCGGCGACCTGGGGGCGCCTGTCCCCGGGGACGAAGACCCGGCGCGGCGAGGCCCTGTTTCCCCGCCTGGAGGACTGAGCGGGGATGGGCGACCGAGACACGGCGCTCTTCGACTCCCACTCCCACCTGTTCCTGATGGACGGCTCTCCGGCGGATGCGGTGGCCCGGGCCCGGGATGCAGGGGTCGAGGGCCTGGTCTGTGTCGGGATCGACGCCGAGTCCAGCCGCCGATCGCGGGAGCTGGCCGATTCGCTGCCCGGCGTGTTCGCCACGGCCGGGGTTCACCCTCACACCGCGACCGACTTCGATGCCGCGGCGGGGTCGGTGATCGAAGAGCTGATGGCCGACCCTCGGGTGGTGGGTGTGGGCGAGACCGGGCTGGACCACTTCCGTCGCCTGTCACCGGTCGAAGACCAGGAGCGCGCGTTCCGGGCCCACTGCGCGCTGGCCCGGGAGTCCGGGAAGGCCCTCGTGGTCCACACCCGGGAGGCCTGGCCCGATGTGCTTCGGATCCTGGAGGAGGAGCGGGCCGAGCGCGTGGTCCTCCACTGCTTCTCCGGCGACGCCGAGGTGGCCCGGGAGGCGGCCGCCCGTGGGTACCTGTGCTCGTTCGCCGGGATCATCACGTACCCGGCCAACGCCCGGATCCGGGAGGCGGCCGCCGTGGTTCCCCCCGAGCTTCTTCTGGTGGAGACGGACAGCCCCTTCCTCCCGCCGCAGGACCTCAGGGGAAGTGACAATTCTCCGGGCAATGTTCGGCAGGTCGTCGAGGCGGTTGCGGAGGCCCGACACGAGGAAGCGTCCCAGGTCAGAGCCCTGACGGCGGCCAATGCCAAACGGGTGTTCGGGATTCCGGGCTAGGGTCTTTGCCACCCCGTCCCTTCGTTTGCTAGGTTGCTCTGCGAATGCCCGGACATCACATGGCCGGGCTGCGGGCCCGCCCTTCCCCACCGCAGCCACCGGCCCCACCGAGCAGGTATCACCGCAGCCGTCTCCCTGTCGGCCTGCCGTTGCTTGCGTTGGTACCGGCGGTCCTGGTCGCCGGGTTCCTGTACCTGCAGCTGAACAAGCGAGTGACGCTGATGGTGGACGGCGAGCGCCGGACCGTCAGCACGTTCGCGGGGAGCGTGGCCGACCTGCTGGACGGCGAAGGTATCCCCGTGGATGAGCACGACCGTATCGCGCCGACCCCCGACACCGCCCTGGCCGACGGGATGCTCGTGAAGGTCCTCCAGGCAAAGGAGATCACGCTGCTGATGGGGGACCAGGCCCGCACCGTCTACGTCACCGGCCAGACCGTGGATGACGTCCTGGAACAGGTCAACGTGCGCGCTGCCGGCGGGGTGCTGGAACCCTCGCGAAGTGCCGCCATCGAGGACGGCGACGTCATCGAGTACCGCCCGGCGGTGGCCGTAACCCTCAGCGTGGACGGGGAGACCCGTGAGCTCATCACCAACACTGCCGACGTCGGCTATCTCCTGGACAGCATGGGGGTCGTGCTGCGGAAAGACGACCGGGTGGAGCCCCCGCTGGGAACGGAGCTGACCACGGGAACCGACATCCGGGTCATCCGGGTGAACGTCCGGGAGGTCACCACCGAGGAAGAGATCCCGTACGGCACCGACGTCGTGTACTCCCGCGAGTACCCGGAGGGGAGCCGGCGGGTTCAGACCCCGGGCGTGGCGGGCCTGGTCAGGACGACGTATCGGCTCCGCACCGAGAACGGCCGGGAGGTGGCTCGAACCGAGCTCGACCGCCAGGTGATCCGGCCGGCGGAGGATCAGGTGGTCGTGGTCGGCACCCGGCCGCCGGAGAGCCAGAGCGGGATCGCCTCGTGGTACCACCGCGACGGCCTCGTCGCTGCCCACCAGACCTTGCCCATGGGGACGAGCGTCACGGTCACCAACGTGGCCAATGGACGGTCGGTCACTGTGGTAATCAACGACCGTGGGCCGTTCGTCGAGGGACGGATCATCGACCTCTCCGACGACGCCTTCGCCCGGATCGCCTCCCTCGGGTCGGGGACGGCCCAGGTCCGCATCACCTGGTAGTCCCCTCCTCGGGCGCCGGGATCTGATCGAGCTCGCGCATCGCCACGGCATCCGGCCTCGCCGATCCCTGGGACAGAACTTCCTCGCCGATCCCAACGTGGCCCGGGCCATCGCCGCCGACGCGGGGGCGGTGCCGGGCGAGCGATTCCTGGAAGTTGGGGCGGGGCTCGGCTCGCTGACGCTCGCGCTGGCGTCCGCGGGCGCCGAGGTCCTCGCCGTGGAAACGGACCAGCGGTTGCTTCTCGCTCTGGAGGAAGCGGTGGCACAGGTGCCCGTCGTCCGCATCGCGCACGTCGATGCGATGCGTGCGGACTGGCCGGCCCTGCTGGGCGACGAGCCGTGGCGGATGGCCTCGAACCTCCCGTACAACGTGGCGGTTCCCGTGATTCTGGATCTGTTGGAGCAGGCGCCTCAGGTCGACCCCTTCCTGGTGATGGTCCAGCGCGAGGTCGGTGAGCGGCTGGCCGCGGGTCCCGGCGAGGCGGCGTACGGAGCGGTCAGCTTGAAGGTGGCGTACCGATGCGACGCGAGCGTCGTGCGCCGGGTGGGACCGTCGGTGTTCTGGCCCGAGCCGAAGGTCGAGTCGGTCGTGATCCGTCTCTCGCGTCACGCTCCCCCCGTGCAGGCGCCGCCGGAGGTCCTGTTCCGCTTGGTGGACGAGGGCTTCGCCCAGCGAAGGAAGACCATGGCCGCCGCGCTGACCCGGCTGGGGCTGGACCGCGAGGCCGCCCGGGCCGCGATGGAGCGGGCCGGTCTGGATGCGCGCGCCCGGGCGGAGACGTTAGGGCTGGAGGAGTTCGCCCGGCTGGCCGAGTCCGTCGGTGGGTGATCGCGTCGTCACCGAGCCGGCCCCGGCCAAGCTGAATCCCTTCCTCCGGGTCGTGGGACCCCGACCGGACGGTTATCACGATATCGAGACGCTGATCCTTCCGTTGACGCTTGCGGATGGCGTTCAGGTCATCGCCGCCGATGACCTACGGTTGCGCGTGGTCGGCGAGCGGGCCGGTGAGGTTCCATCGGGCGACGACAACCTGGCGATCCGCGCCGCGCAGGCGTTGCGACAGGAGAGCGGGACCGACGCGGGCGCCCAGCTTCTGGTGAGCAAGAAGATTCCTGCGGCGGCCGGCCTGGGTGGGGGCAGTGCGGACGCGGCGGCAACGTTGCGCGCGCTCAACGAGCTCTGGGGATTGGGGCTGGGGACGAACAAGCTGGCGGAGATCGGGGCCGCGGTCGGTTCGGATGTCCCGGCGCTCATGCCGCGCGGGCCGGTGGTCGCGCGGGGACGGGGCGAGCGGGTCGAGGTCGTTCCGATTCCGCGCACGTGGTGGGTCCTGGTCACCTTCGATCAGGGGGTCTCCACCGCGGACGCGTACGGGTGGTGGGACGAGCAGGAGCCTCGATCGAACGGCGACGCCGAAGCGGTGCTGATGGCGCTGGAAAACGGGGATGCGGACGTGGCGGGCCCGGTGCTGTTCAACGACCTCGAGCCAGCAGTGCTTTCCCGCCGTGACGATGTTCGCGCGGCCAAGGAGGAGCTTCTTGACGCTGGGGCGACGGGGGCGGTGTTGTGCGGAAGCGGGCCAACGGTTGCGGGCCTGGCCCGCGAC
>DASZKM010000226.1:0-9075 GCA_035947055.1 Actinomycetota bacterium | reverse complement strand
TCGGTCGAGGAGTGCGCCCGCCGCGACGTGAAGGGCCTCTACGAGAAGGCCATGAAGGGGGAGATCTCCAACTTCACTGGCGTCAACGACCCATACGAGCCTCCCGAGAACCCCGAGCTGGTCCTGGACACGGAGACCCTGAGCCCCGAAGAGTGCGTCGCCCGGCTGGTGGCCAAACTCGAGGAGCTCGGCCTCATCAAGTCGGACAACTAGCCCGTCCCGGTCGCCGTCCAGGGTCCCACCTCGGTTTTCCCTGCTTTTTGTGCAGGCCGCCAAACTTGGCGGAAATCAGGAGGGACCCGATCCCACCCGGCGAACCCTGATGTAGCGAACGGCCAATTAGAGGAGGTTGCCCGTGAGCGCTCCCGCATCGCTCCTTCGCGCAGCCGACGCCCCGGCCACCCGGCAGGACGTCTCCCGTCTCTTCGCCCGCGCGGCGTTCGGCGCCACCGCCGCTGACCTCGACCGGTGGGCGGGGCAGCCCTATGAGGCCGCCGTCGACCATCTCCTGAACGTCCCGGCGCTCGACTCCCGCGCCCCGGCTCCCGACGACGCCGAGCGCCTCGTCCTGGAGAACGACGTCGTCGAGGATCTGGCCGGGCTGTACAACGGCGTGCGCCACGCAGGGCAGTGGTGGGTCGAACGCATGCGCACCACCCAGTACCCGCTCGAGGAGCGGATGGTGCTGTTCTGGCACGACCACTTCGCCACCGCGTACCTGGATCCGTACCCCGACGTGCGCTTGCTGGTCCTGCAGAACCAGACCATGCGCCGCCACGCCCTGGGCAACTTCCAATCGATGGTGGCCGACATGACCGTGGACCCGGCCATGCTGTACTGGCTGAACGGCAACGAGAACGCCGTCGGCAAGCCGAACGAGAACTTCGCCCGGGAGCTGTTCGAGCTGTTCACGCTAGGCGTGGTTCCTCAGCGGTACACCGAACAGGACATCCGTGAGGCGGCCCGGGCCCTGACCGGCTGGGCGGCGGAAGGGGCGACGAAACGGGTGACGTTCAACGCCAACCGCCACGACACCGGGACCAAGACCGTCCTGGGAACGACGTTCGGTAACCTGGGCAACCAGGAGTACCTCAAGGTCATCGACATCGCCCTGGCCCAGGACGTGGCCCCCAAGTTCCTGGCCTACAAGCTGGTCCTGAACTTCGGCTACTTCCCTGCCACCGGGGACACGTTCCAGGACCCGGACCCACTCATCGACAAGGTGGCCGCCACGCTGCGGGGCAGCAACTGGAACGTCAAGGACGCCATGCGGACCCTGCTGCTGTCCGAGGAGTTTCGTGCGGCGGACCCCGCCAAGCAGCTGGTGCGCCAGCCGATCGACATCGTGGCCTCGGCGTGCAAGGCCATCGGGGTCAGCGCCCGGTCCGCGAACGTCAGCACGTTGCTGGAGCGGATGGGGCAGCTGCCCTTCGACCCGCCGAACGTCGGAGGGTGGCCGGTGCAGAAGGAGTGGTTGTCGCCGGTGACCACGCTGGCCCGGTACGACTGGGGGGTCACCGCGTTCAACCTGACCACGCTTCCCACCGGCATCCTCGGATCGGGGGTCGGCGCGCAACTCCCTCCGTCGAACGATCTCGACGCGTGGGCCCGGCAGTTCGGCCTGGCCGGCCTGTCGGCCAACACCAGGGCCGTGATCAGGGACTACGTGGCGGCCAAGGCCGGCGCACCCGAGAACGAGAAACGGGCCGGCGTCCTGATCCTGCTGGTCTCGAGCCCGGATTGGATGGTGATCTGAATGGCCCTCACACGCAGGGAGTTCATCGGCAGGATGGCCCTGGTGGCAGGGGCGCAGTTCCTGCCGCCGATCGTGTTCCGGGCCGGCGACGCGTTCGGCCAGGTGGAGCCGGACCCCGAGTCGGCTAACCGCAACCGGCTGGTGGTCATCTTCCAGCAGGGCGGGAACGACGGGCTGAACACCGTCATCCCCCGGGGCGACATCTCCGGCGCGCCGCGATACTCGGTGTACCGGAAGGTCCGCCCGGCCATCCACTACACGCCCGAGCAGATCCTCCCGCTGGACCGGCCCGGCGACGCCGACCAGCTCCTGGGCATCAACCGCAACATGCCCAAGATCCACTCGCTGTACCGCGAGGGACGGGTGGCCGTGGTCCAGGGCGTGGACTACCCGAACCACAACTACTCGCACTTCGAGTCCACGGACATCTGGCACACGGGTCAGCCGGAGAAGCCGGACGCCGGATGGATCGGCCGGCACCTGGACCGGGCCGGCGTTCCGCTCGGGGAGCTGAGGGGCCTGGGCATCGGGACCGAGCTCCCGTTGATGCTCCGCGGGGACCAGAACGAGGGCACCGAGGTCCAGTCGATCAACCAGATGCGGTTCCTGGATGGGACGGGTGCCGTGGGCACGCCCCGGCATCAGGCCTTCTCCCGGTTCGCCGATCACCCTGCGGACGAGCCGCTGCGGCGGTTCGCCGGGGAGCAGGCCCGTCAGACAGTCCAGCTGGTGGACCGGCTGCAGACCATCGGCCAGCCGCCCCGGACGCCGAACTACCTGACCAACGCGCTGCTCACCGCGCGGATCCTGATGCAGGAGAACCTCGGGGTGGAATGCGTGTTCGTGTGGCACTCGGGCGGCCAGGGGGTGGGCGGGTACGACACCCACTCGGCGCAGAAGGCCACCCACGAGCGGCTGCTGTCCGACCTGGACCAGGGCATCGAGGCGTTCCTGTTCGGGACGATGGGCGGGCAGGCCGTAGCCGGGGTCAACGGTCCGCTGCCGCCGGAGATCGCCAACCGGACGCTGATCATGACCGTGTCGGAGTTCGGCCGGCGGATCGGCGAGAACGGATCAGGGACGAACGCGGGGACCGACCACGGCGCCGCGGCGCCGGTGTTCATGATCGGGCCGCCTCAGGACAGCGCGCTGGCCAAGGTGAAGCTGACGCCGGGCCTGCATGGCGACCACCCGGACATGGGCAGCACGGCCCTCCCGGCCGACAACCTGTTCATGACCACCGAGCTTCGCCGCCTGTACAACTCGGCGCTGGAGTGGTGGCTGGGGAATCCCGATCCCGCCTACGAGACGAGATACGAGCCGCTAACGAACCTGTTCACGCACGCCGCCTGAGCCACCAGTTGCTGGGGTCGGTACGTGGTTATGGGACTGCGTCCCTACTCGTCTTTGCGGTTCTCTCGACTATCCCGGAACGGGTCTGGACGACCGTACTTGAAGGAGAAAACCCATATCAGAGCGAAGGCCGGCAATGTAATCCAAGTTCCAAGGGCGAAGAGGGATCGTGACTGTCGCAGCAACGAGACACCGACTATGAATCCCCCAGCGTAGGCGCCCAGTCGAACGGCGAGGAGTACTCCAGTGGGGGTCGTCTGTTTCCACCGCCGCTTGACCTCTCTTGTGACCTTCCCTCCGAACTCCAGGGGCCGCGCCCACCAAGGCGATGATGATCCACCCAAACTCGGAAAAAGAAGAGGCGTGAATCGCTCAGCAGCGGTCATCACGAATCCCGAAGTCTAGGGGACGGGGCTAGATCTAGAACTGTTCGTAGGGGTCGATGCGGTCGGCGAAGGCGATCAGCCTTCGTGACGCTGAGAATCGCGGCGTGCACGTGGTCAGCACCAGGCTGGCTCCGATGTGCTTGGGCGCCTTGAGCACCTCGTCATCGCTGGGGAGCACCTCGCGGAGCTCGGTGACCTCGTACCGGTAGGTCCCCTGCTCGGTCAGGAGGCGGATCGTGTCGCCGGGCCGCAGCTTGTCCAGGTCCCAGAACGGCGCGCCGTACGTGGTTCGGTGCCCGGCGATGCCGACCCGGCCCCCGCGGTCCCACGGGTCGCCGGTTCGCTCGTAGTGGCCGGGCCCCTTCTTCAGGTCCTCGACCTCCACTCCTTCGACCACGACCTCCTCGAGGTCCATCCGGGGGATCTCCAGGATCGCGTAGGCGTTCCCCAGGTCCATCTCGGGATCCGACGCCCCGATCAGCCCGGGCCGGTCCTGGACGTCGATCTCCTCGCGGAGCTGGTTCTGGGCCCGGGCCGTGTAGAAGTTCGTCCCGATCAGCATCCACAGGATGTAGGCGAACAGGACGAACGCGGTCCCCAGCGAGACCTTGCCCAGCATCTGAAGGAGCCGTCCCTGCCGCTCGGCGCGCACTTTCTCGGGGGGAGGCGGCTCCACGCGGCTGGCTACGCCGTCGCGGGTGACGACGAAGCCGCTGGTGGGAGGGAGCTTTGTAAGGCTCATCTCTCAAGATGTTATCGGGCACCAGGACCCGTTGGTATAGTCAGAGCAGGGAGCATCCCCCGGCGCCTGGCCGCCTCCCGGGGCCGGGCGCTCTCTGCTATCCGGGGCCGGGTTGGGGACGGAAACCAAGGAGGAACGGGTGGAGATCGAGATCGGCAGCGGCAAGACGGCCCGGCGAGGCTATGGGTTCGACGAGGTATCCATCGTCCCGTCGCGGCGGACCCGGGACCCCGACGACATCGACATCTCCTGGGAGATCGATGCCTGGCGGTTCGACCTCCCGCTGATCGCCTCGGCCATGGACGCGGTGGTCTCTCCTGCCAGCGCGGTGGAGATCGGCAAGCTGGGCGGGGTGGCCGTGCTGAACCTGGAAGGGGTCCAGACGCGGTACGAGGACCCCGAGCCGGTCTTCGACGAGATCGCCAACCTCCCCGACGACAAGGCCACCCGCCGCATGCAAGAGCTGTACCGGGAGCCGGTCAAGGAAGAGCTGATCGGCCGGCGCATCCGGGAGATCAAGGACGGCGGGGTCATCTCCGCGGCCTCCCTGACCCCCCAGCGGGTCCGGCAGTACGCGGACCTCATGCTGGAGGCCGAGCTGGACATCCTGGTCATCCAGGGGACCGTGGTATCGGCCGAGCATGTGTCGACCCGCACCGAGCCGCTGAACCTGAAGGAGTTCATCGCCCGGTTCGAGATCCCCGTGGTGGTGGGCGGGTGCGCGTCGTACTCCACCGCGCTGCACCTCATGCGGACCGGAGCGGTCGGTGTCCTGGTTGGTGTAGGGCCCGGCGCGGCCTGCACCTCGCGCGGCGTGCTGGGCGTGGGCGTTCCCCAGGCTACGGCCATCGCCGACGCCGCCGCGGCTCGGATGCAGCACCTCCACGAGACCGGCCGGTACGTGCACGTCATCGCCGACGGCGGCATGCGCACCGGCGGCGACATCGCCAAGGCCGTGGCGTGCGGCGCGGACTCGGTGATGATCGCCTCCCCGCTGGCCAAGGCGTACGAGGCCCCCGGCCGCGGGTTCCACTGGGGGATGGCCACGTTCCATCCCGAGCTCCCCCGCGGCGCCAGGGTTCGGACCAAGCAGATCGGCTCTTTGCGCGAGATCCTGGTCGGCCCGGCCCACGAGAACGACGGCACGCTCAACCTGTTCGGCGCGCTGCGCACGTCCATGGCCACGTGCGGCTACGGCTCGATCAAGGAGTTCCAGAAGGCCGAGGTCATGGTGGCCCCGGCCATCCGCAGCGAAGGCAAGTCCCTCCAGCGAGAGCAGGGCCTGGGCATCACGTGACGGGCGACCCCAGGCCCGTCCTGGTCGTCGACTACGGAGCGCAGTACGCCCAGCTGATCGCCAGGCGGGTCCGGGAGTGCCACGTCTACTCGGAGATCGTCCCGTACGACGCATCCCCGAAGGAGCTGGCCGCGCGACGACCGGCGGGGATCATCCTGTCCGGCGGCCCGGCGTCGGTGTACGAGGAGGGCGCGCCGGCGCTGGAGCCCGGGTTCCTGGACCTCGGCGTTCCGGTCCTGGGGATCTGCTACGGGCAGCAGGCCATGGCCCAGGTGCTCGGCGGCCAGGTCGGCGCCACTGGCGTTCGCGAGTACGGCAAGACCGACCTTGAGGTGGCCGGCGGGATGCTGCTCCGCGACCTTCCCACCCGGCAGGTGGTGTGGATGAGCCACGCCGACGCGGTGACCGAGCCGCCCGAAGGCTTCCGAGTCACGGCAACAACGGAGTCCACGCCGGTGGCGGCCATGGAGGATCCGGAGCGCGGGCTGTTCGCGGTGCAGTTCCATCCGGAGGTGGCTCACACTCCGCAGGGGCTCCACATCATGAAGCGGTTCCTGTACGAGGCCTGCGGGCTCCTTCCGGACTGGACGCCGGTCAACGTCATCGAGCGGGCCACGGAGCGGGTCCGGGCCCAGGTGGGGGAGTCTCGCGCCCTCTGCGCGCTGTCCGGTGGCGTGGACTCAGCTGTGGCCGCGCTGCTGGTCCACCGGGCCATCGGCGACCGGCTGACGTGCGTGTTCGTGGACACCGGGCTCCTCCGGGAGAACGAGCCGGAGCAGGTCGAGGAGACCTTCGCCCGCCACTTCCAGGTCCCGCTGGTGCACGTGAAGGCCGCGGACCGCTTCCTGTCCCGGCTGCAGGGCGTCGAGGATCCCGAGGAGAAGCGGGCCCGGATCGGCGAGGAGTTCATCCGGGTGTTCGAAGAAGTGTCGAAGGACCACTCCGACGCGAAGTTCCTGGTGCAAGGAACGCTCTACCCCGACGTGATCGAGTCGGGCAGCCGGACCGCGGCCAAGATCAAGACCCACCACAACGTGGGTGGGCTGCCGGAGCGGATGGACCTGGACCTCGTGGAGCCCCTGCGGGAGCTGTTCAAGGACGAGGTCCGGACCATCGGCGAGGAGCTGGGGCTGCCGGAGGAGATCGTCCGGCGTCATCCGTTCCCCGGGCCGGGCCTGGCCGTGCGGATCGTAGGGGAGGTGACCGCCGAGCGCCTGGCCATGCTCCGGTCGGCCGACCGGATCGTCCAGGAGGAGCTTCGCCGGACGGGCCTGGCCCCGCAGCTGTGGCAGGCCTTCGCGGTGCTCCTCACGCTGCGCAGTGTGGGAGTGATGGGCGACGGCCGGACCTATCACCACCCGGTCGTGCTCCGCGCGGTAACCAGCCAGGACGCGATGACCGCGGACTGGGCCCGGCTGCCCTACGACGTGCTGGAGCGGATCTCGTCGCGGATCGTGGCCGAGGTTCCCGGGATCAACCGGGTCCTGTACGACGTGTCGACGAAACCGCCGGCGACGATCGAGTGGGAGTAGCGGGCGCCTAGCCGGCCGTCAGCTGCGAGATCAGCCAGACGTCGCCGGAACGAGTCAAGGGCACCGCCTTTGCACCACCCTGGATGGCCACCGTCGCGGTATCTCCGGTGACCTCGATCGACGTGATCTGGACGTCTCGCAGCTTCGCCAGATCCTTGCCGCGGTACGCGGCGAAGCCCGCCTCCATGGCCTCCTCACAGCTCGGCGTCCCCTGGCCTGCTTGGATCAGGACGGACACCTGGTCCTGGGCCTCCGGGGTCAGCTGTCGGCACGCGGTGGCGTAGTCCTCGGTGGCCAGGGCGTTGAAGTATGTGAGGACCGCGTCCGTGATGGCGCCCTCGTCACCCTGAGTCGCCGGCTCCTGCTCTGCCGGGGCAGCCGCATCCTCCGCGGGTGCTGTCTGGCCGGCTGGGGCCGCCTGGCCTTCCTCGGTCGCCGTCGGGCCCTCGTCGGTTGCCGTCGGTTGCTCGCCGCCGCACGCGGTCAGCACAACGGCGATGAGCACGATCATCGAGCGAACCGGCGGGGCGAGTGTCATGGCGACCTCCTGATCGCGGGACCGGCGGCATTCTGCGGCAGGGGCAGGCTCAAGGTCCAACCGCAGCGGAGTCGGTGACCCGCTGCGGTCTCGATATCAGAAGTCAACGAATTCGATGACTTGTGATACGACCCGAGAATGACCGGTCAGCCGTCCGACGAGCCTGCCGTCTCGGGTCCGACCTCGTCGCCGGGCACCGGCCGGCCGCGGGCCGCCAAGAGCAGACGGACGGCCATGGCCACCAGCAGCACCCCGAACAGCACCGCGGAGATCAGGGGATCCATCCGCACCGAGAGGAACGACGCCCCGAACGACGACGCCACCCCCGCGGCACCGGCGGCCACGGCCGCGGAGACGTCCACGTCTTCGGCCCGTAGGTTCCGGGCCGTCCCCACCAGCGCCATGGGGATGATCACCACCAGCGACGTGCCTTTCGCGATGGCCTGGGCCGCCGACGCCAGCAGGGCCAGTCCGGGAACCATGACGATACCGCCGCCCACACCGAGCAGCCCGGCCATGGTCCCGGCCAGGACACCCACCAGCGCAAGCAGCGTGGCGGTGGGAAGGTCGACGGCCGTGGCGTCTATTAGCTCCCGCCCACCCGTGACCTCGAACGGCAGCGCGGCCGCGGCGGCCAGCATGAACGCCGCGAAGATGACTCGCAGGCCCCGCTCCGGGATCCGGCGGAGAGCCCGGGTGCCGACCAGCGCCCCGACCGCTCCGCCCGCCGTCAGGGCACCGGCCGCCGCCCAGTTCACCGATCCATTGATGACATAACCGGCCGCGCCCGCCGCGGCGATCGGGAGGATGGCCGCCAGCGACGTGGCGTGGGCTCGGCGCTGCGCCATGCCGAGCAACAGGACGAACCCGGGAACGATGAGGATCCCTCCGCCCACGCCGAACAGTCCCGAGAGAGCCCCGGCGGCGGCACCGATCGCCGCTGCCGTCATGGTCCCTTGGCGCGTTCGTTGCATGCCAGGAGGATACGGGGCGTTCCGGAGGGGGCCGATACAATCGCGTTGTGTCGGTCTCTCCCCCCGAGTCGCCCGTGCTGGACGTCCTCAACCCGGTCCAGCGAGAAGCGGTCCTCCACACGGACGGTCCGGTGCTCATCGTGGCGGGAGCGGGCTCCGGCAAGACCCGCATCCTCACCCACCGCATCGCGTACCTGATCAAGGAGCAGCGGGTTCCTCCCCAGGCCGTGCTGGCCATCACGTTCACCAACAAGGCGGCCCAGGAGATGGCCGACCGGGTCGAGGCCCTGCTCGGGGCCCGGATCGCCAAGGGCATGTGGATCCTGACGTTTCACTCCGCTTGCGCCCGGATCCTTCGCCGGGAGTACGAGCGGGTCGGGCTCCCGTCCCGGTTCTCGATCTACGACGAGGCTGATTCCGAGCGGGTGGTCAAGATGTCGCTGGAGGCTCTGGGCGTCGACCCCAAGCGGTTCCATCCGAAGGCCGTCCGGGCCGCC
>DASZKM010000225.1:0-8500 GCA_035947055.1 Actinomycetota bacterium | reverse complement strand
ACGTGCCTGGAAGCGGAACAGCCGCTGGCATGCGAAGCGTGAGCCGTTAGCATCTGGCCATGCAGGACTGCCTGTTCTGCCGGGTGGCGTCAGGAGAACAACAGGCCGACGTGGTGCACACCTCGGACCACGTGGTGGCGTTCCGGGACATCAACCCACAAGCGCCGGTGCACATCCTGATCATCCCCAAGGAGCACATCGAGTCCGCCAGGCACCTCAAGCCCGGAGACAGCGACGTGCTGGCCGAGATCTTCTCGGCCGCCGCCCACCTGGCCAAGGCCAACGAGATCGACCGGACGGGGTGGCGCCTGGTGACCAATGTCGGGGCCCACGCCGGCCAGAGCGTCCACCACCTGCACTTCCACCTCCTGGGGGGCCGGGAGATGGGCTGGCCACCCGGCTGAGCGGGGCGAGGGCCGGAGCAGGAATCGGTCTGAGTACGCGGGGAGGCGGGTATAATCGGGTCCTCGGGGTCGCGAAGGCGACCCCTTTTGCAACGGAGGAACTTCCGAGGCAGTGGCGAGCGCCACCACCCAAGTGAAGATCTTGGTCCCGGGCAACCAGTCCATGGTCGCCCTTCTCGGTGAGCGAGACGAGCTCCTGAGGGTCGTCGAGGACGCCTTCGACTCGCACATACTCGTGCGAGGCAACGAGATCACGATCACCGGGGATCGGGACGAAGCCGAACGCGTGGCCCGCCTGTTCGAGGAGCTCATCGAGCTGCTGGAACGGGGCCAGGAGCTCACGCCCTCTGCCGTGGGCAAGACCATCGACATGATGCGGGAGGACGGAGTCCGGCCCACCGAGGTCCTCACCGACGTGGTGCTGGCTTCGCGGGGCCGCCAGGTGGCTCCCCGGACCATCGGCCAGAAGGAATACGTGGATGCGCTCCGCCGCTCGACGCTGACGTTCGCCATCGGTCCGGCCGGGACGGGCAAGACCTACCTTGCCGTGGCCACGGCGGTTCGGGCGCTGCAGGCCAAGGAGGTCTCCCGCATCATCCTCACCCGTCCCGCCGTGGAGGCGGGGGAGAAGCTCGGGTTCCTCCCCGGCACGCTCTACGAAAAGATCGACCCATACATGCGCCCGCTGTACGACGCGCTGTACGAGATGACGGACCCGGACGCGTTCTCGCGGCTGATGGAGCGAGGAACGATCGAGGTGGCGCCGCTGGCGTACCTGAGGGGGAGAACCCTTAACGACTGCTTCATCATCCTCGACGAAGCGCAGAACACGTCGCCGGAGCAGATGAAGATGTTCCTCACCCGGCTGGGGTTCGGCTCCCGGGCCGTGGTCAACGGTGACATCACCCAGATCGACCTGCCGGCCGGACAACGTTCCGGCCTCGTGGTGGTCCAGGAGATCGTTCGGGGGATCGAGGGCATCGGGTTCGTCCACCTGAGCGCCCGGGACGTGGTCCGCCACCGCATCGTCCAGGACATCGTGGAGGCGTACCGCCGGTACAGCGAACAGCCGGCGCAATCCGCCGCCGCCAACGAGCGTGAACGACGACCCTCATAGACCCAGGGTGGTCCTGTCGGACCGCCAGGACCTGCCCGCCGATCACCAGGCGCTGATCACGCTGGCCGACCGGACGCTGGATGGGGAAGGAGCCGGCCGGGCCGAGCTATCGATATCGCTCGTCACCACCGAGGAGATGGAAGACCTGCATCGCCGGTACCTCGACGAGCCGGGGGCCACCGACGTGCTGGCCTTCCCGATGGACGAGGAGGGGCTCCTCGGTGACGTGGTGATCTGTCCGGAGGTCGCCGCCAAGCAGAACGATGACGTCACCGCGGAGCTTCGGCTCCTGGTGGTGCACGGGATCCTCCATCTCCTTGGCTACGATCACGAGGAGGACGAGGACCGCCGCAAGATGTGGGAGCGTCAGGAGCGGTACTCGGGAGTGGCGGTGTGACCGCCGGCGACTGGCTGGGCATCGCGGCGGTCGGCATCCTGATCTTGCTGGCCGGTGTCATGGCCGCCTGCGAGGTGGCCATCACCCGTACCTCTCGCGTCCGGGCCTACCACCTCCAGGAGGAGGAACGCCGCGGGGCCGCATCCCTCGTGAAGATCGCGGAGAACCCCGCCCGGTACCTCAACGTGATCCTCCTGCTGACGCTCCTCATGCACCTGGGCGGAACGACGATCGCCACGGTGGTCGCCGTCCGGCTGGTGGGGAGCCTGGGCGAGCTCGTGGCCACGCTGGCCATGACCGTGCTGCTCTTCGTGCTGGCCGAGGTGAGCCCCAAGACCTACGTCGTGCAGCACACCGATCGGGTGGCGCTCCGTCTGGCCCCGATGATCGCCGCTGTCGGAACGGTCTTCGGCCCGCTGGCCCGGGGCCTGATCAAGGTGGCCAACGTCATCCTCCCCGGCAAGGGCCTCCCCGAGGGTCCGTTCGTCACCGAAGCGGAGATCAAGGCCATGGCCGACGTCGCCTCCGAGGAGGAGCAGATCGAGGAGGAGGAGAAGGAGCTCATCCACTCGATCTTCGAGTTCGGTGACACGGTGGTTCGGGAGGTCATGACGCCGCTGCCCGACGTGGCCGCCGTCGACGTGGACGCCTCGCTGGACGACATGCTGGACCTCGTCCTGAAGCGAGGGTTCTCCCGGATCCCGGTGTACAAGGGGAAGATCGAGGAGATCGTGGGGATCGTGTACGCGAAAGACGTCCTCCGGGAGATCCACGCCAAGCGGAACGGAAAGCGGCTTCGCGACCTGGCCCGCAAGGCCTACTTCGTGCCGGAGTCCAAGAAGGTCGCCGACCTGCTGAAGGAGATGCAGCGGGAGAAGGTCCACATGGCCGTGGTGGTCGACGAGTACGGGTCGGTCAGTGGCGTGGTCACGCTCGAGGACCTGCTCGAGGAGATCGTGGGCGAGATCGCCGACGAGTACGACCGCGAGGAGCCCAACGTGGAGCCGGCCGGCGACGGCCGGTTCCTGGTCAACGCCCGCTTACCGGTGGACGAGCTGAACGAGATCCTGGACGTGGAGCTGCCGAACGAGGAGTGGGACACGGTGGGCGGTCTGATGATGGGGATGCTGGGCAGACTTCCCTCTCAGGGCGAGCACGTTGAATTCGAAGGGCTGAAGTTCACCGCCCAGCGCGTGCAGGGCCGGCGCATCGCCAAGGTCATGGTGGAGCTGGTCCCCAGCGCGGCGGGCCCGGAGGACGGGCAGGAGGCCGGCGGCTGACCCGGCGTCCGTCTTCGGAACAGGTCGAGTCCCTGATCGACGCGGCCCGCGAAGCGCGGGACCGGGCCTACGCCCCCTACAGCGGCTTCCGCGTGGGTGCTGCCGTGCTGGCCGACGACGGCCGGGTGTTCGCCGGCGCGAACGTGGAGAACGCGGCCTACCCGCTGGGGACGTGCGCGGAGCGGAACGCCGTGGGCCGCGCGGTGTCCGAGGGGGCGCGGTGGATCAAGGCCGTGGCCATCGCCGGTCCCACCGATGCCCTGACCTGGCCGTGCGGCGGCTGCCGCCAGGTGCTGTACGAGTTCGGCCGGGACCTGGTGGTCATCTCGCAGGGCCGCGGCGGGGCTCGCAGCCAGCGAAGCATCAAGCGGCTCCTGCCGGACGCGTTCGGGCCGCACGACCTCGAGCGACCCCGGTGAGATCGGGGTTCGTCGCGGTGGTCGGCCGGCCCAACGTCGGCAAGTCGACCCTGGTCAACGCGCTGGTCGGTCAGAAGGTGTCGATCGTCTCCGACAAGCCGCAGACCACCCGGGGACGGATCCGCGGCGTGCGCACCACCGGCGACGTGCAGATGGTGTTCACCGACACCCCCGGCTTCCACAAGCCCCGGACGCTGCTGGGGGAGCGGCTCAACCGCATGGTCGAGGACAGCACCGACGACGTGGACGTGGTCATGCTCGTGGTCGACGCCGCGGCGGGGATCGGCCGAGGCGACCAGTACGTGGCCCGGGCCCGGGTCGAGCCGCTGCGGTGCCGGAAGGTGTGTGCTGTCAACAAGATCGACCTGCTGCGGCCGCGGGCCGAGGTTCCGCAGCTTGAGGCGGCGGCCCGGCTGGCCGAGTTCGACGACGTCTTCCCCGTGTCGGCCCGGACAGGCCGGGGACTGGACGTGCTGCTCGAGGTCCTCACGGCGGCCATGCCGGAGGGCCCCGCCCACTTTCCCCCGGATGAGGTCACCGACCAGCCGGTCGAGTACCGCGTGGCGGAGATCGTTCGCGAGAAGGCGTTGGCCGCAACCCGCGAGGAGGTCCCGCACTCAGTGGCCGTACAGGTCGAAGAGATGGAACGGGACCGGGACCTGACCCGGATCGATGCCGTGGTGCTCGTCGAGCGGGAATCCCAGAAGGGCATCCTGATCGGCAAGGGCGGCACGATGCTCCGCACGATCGGCTCGGAGGCCCGCAGGGAGCTGGAGCCATTGCTCGGCACCAAGGTGTTCCTGGAGCTTCGGGTGAAGGTCCAGCCGCAGTGGCAGCGCGACCCCGCGGCGCTGACCCGGCTGGGGTACTGAGGGTTACTCGATCGTGATCGTGCCCACCATGCCCCGGCCCTCGTGGTACTTGCAGTAGAACCGGAACGTCCCCGCCCGGACCTCGGGGCCCAGGTCGTCGGTGGTGAGCTCCTCCCCGGGCTCCACGTCGATGTCGAGCTGCGTCTCCCCGATGGACAGGTTGTGAACCAGGTCTCCGGCGTTGGTCAGCGTCAGCTGTTGCGTGGTCGACACCGACAGACAGAACGGTTCGAAGAACGTGTCCTTCATGGTGATCGGAGCCGGCGCGCCCTGGGATTCGGAGACCTCGGCGCATTCTTCGGGAGGCGGCCTGGCCGTGTCGGTCGGTGCGGCCACCGGCTCGGGCTCGGGCGGAAGGATGTCCTCGCACCCGCCCAGCGTGAGCGCCACGAGCACGAGAGCGACAGCCGTTCGGTGCACGTGCCCTACCTACCCGGGCCCGGGCGGCGCCACACTCGTTAGCCCGCCTCGCTCACGGTGATCTCGCCGTCCATCCCCAGGGCGCGATGGTACTTGCAGAAGAACGGGTGGGTGCCGGGGGTCACCGCTCCGCCGATGGCCTCGGTCCGGCTGGTCTGACCCGGCGCAGTGTCGATGTCGACAGATGATCCTTCGATGGTCAGGTTGTGCTTCGCCGAGCCCTGGTTCTCGATCACCAGCGACTGCCCACCCAGGACCACCAGGCAGTCGGGCGAGAACGCATTGTCCGCCTCCCGGATCACCACCTCGATGTTGTCGGTGACGGTCTCGTTGACGCAGTCGTGCGGCGGGGGCTGCGCCGTGGCGGGTTGCGGCGTCGGAGGGACGGTGGCCGGAGGAAGCGGTGACGGCTCGACCGAAGGGGACGGCTCGTCGGCGCATCCAGGAACCATGAAGAGGAGAGCAGCCAGAAACAGAGGTCTCGTACGCACGGCTCCTCCTCGCGGTCGGCCGAGGATACAACCGGCTCATCGGCTGCAGCGAGCCCTCAACTATCATCAGGCTCCGCCATGCGGCAGCCTTCCGCACGTTCACCGGTACCGGCGCCTTTCTGGGACGGTTCCGTCGTCGAGAACCGCATCGCGGGGCTTCCTTCCGCGGATGCCGAGGATCTCGAAGCCCGTGCCCAGTCACTGACGCGGAGTCCTCCGGCTCCGACCACCGACGTGCTGCGCAGCGTGATCCGATGCCTGGATCTCACCTCGCTGGAGGGACGAGAGACTGCCGAGGACGTCGCCGCGCTGTGCGACCGCGCGGCGGATCCCGGGCCGGGAGCGGAACCCGTGGCCGCCGTGGTCATCGATCACACGCTGGTCGCCGAGGCCGTGCGGCGCCTCGCAGACACCCCTGTGCGTGCGGCCGCCGTGGCCGGCGGTTTCCCGACAGCGGACGGCTCGCCGGAGGAACGTCTGGCCGAGGTTCGGCGAGCGCTGGCGGAAGGGGCCGAGGAGATCGATGTTCCCCTGCCCCGCGTTCCGCTCATGGAGGGGGGCTACCGGCCGCTGTACGACGAGCTGGTGAACATCCGAGTTGCGGCCGGCGACGCCACGCTCAAGGTGATCCTGGAGACCGGAAGGCTGGGTTTCGACGAGATCCGCCGGGCGTCGTGGCTCGCGGCCGCCGCCGGGGCGGACTTCCTGAAGACGTCCTCGGGGAAGATGCAGGCGGGAGCCACGCCGTCAGCGGCCTTGTGCATGGCGGAGGCGGCTCGGGACTTCCACGCCGAGTCCGGCCGGCCCGTGGGCGTCAAGGTCTCCGGTGGAGTCAGGACATGGGACGTCGCGGGTCCGTATGTCTCCATCGTCGAGGCGATTCTCGGAGCCGGCACGGTCACTCCCGAGCGGTTCCGCATCGGGGCGTCGAGGCTGCTGGACGACCTCGTGGACCGGCTGAGCCGGACGACCTGATGCCGCGCGACCGCCGCTCCCAGTTCTGGCTCAAGCGTCACGCCGTGCGGGTGGGCGTCACGATCGTGGGGTTCGTGGTGCTGATCGCCGGGGTGGTCATGCTGGTTGCGCCGGGGCCCGGCGTTCTGGTGGTCATCGCGGGACTGGCCCTCCTTGCGACCGAGTACACCTGGGCCGAGAAATTCCTCCACCGGGCCCGTGAGAAGACCGAGGCCGGATTCCACGCGGCGACGGCCTCGCCGGCACGGATCGCGCTCTCGGTCGCGCTGACCCTCGGGGCGATCACCGCGGTGATCCTGTGGTGGTTCTATCGATGAGCGCCTCGGCGCTGGATGCGCGCAAACGGAAGGTGGCCGCAACCCCGCTGGTAACATTCGCCCCGGTGCCGCTGTACAAGGAGCAGGGGATCGTGCTCGGCTCGGTGAACTTCGCCGAAGCCGACAAGATCGTCACCATCCTCACCCAGGGCTCGGGCAAGGTCCGCGCGGTGGCCAAGGGCATCCGCCGGACCATGAGCCGGTTCGGGGCCCGCCTGGAGCCGTTCACGCACGTGAACCTGATGCTGTACCGGGGCCGGAACCTCGACACGGTGACGCAGGCCGACATCATCACGCCGTTCCGCCCCATCCGCGACGACTTCGCGCTGTTCTCCGCGGGCGAAGCGATGCTCGAAGCATCGGAGAAGGTGGCCGAGGAGCACGAGCGCAACGTGAAGATCTTCCTGTTGCTGCTTCAGGGGCTCCGGGCGCTGGAGACGTCACCGCCGGACCCCGCCGCGGTGGCCGAAGCGTTCCTGCTCAGGCTGCTCAACGTGTCCGGCTTCGCACCGAGCCTCACGGCGTGCGCCGTGTGCGGGCGCAAGGAAGTGGAGCGGTTCTCCGCGTCGCAGGGCGGCGCGGTGTGCGAAGAGCATCGTGACCGGGACGCTCGCAAGGCCGGGCCGCTCGCTCGGCAGTGGCTGGCGGGGCTGATGCACGGTGAGCTGGAGACCGTCGGAACGACCGCGCCGCCGCCCGATGTCCGGGGGGAGGCCCGCGCGCTCCTGTATGGCTTCAGCGAGTACCACATCGACCGTCGGATCCGGAGCTACCCGCTCCTGGCCCGCACGGCGCCCACCGCCCAGCGGACATGACCTTCCTCCAAGATCTCGACCGCTCGCGGATCCCGCGCCACGTGGCCATCGTCATGGACGGCAACGGACGGTGGGCCGCGCAGCGCGACCTTCCCCGGACCAAAGGGCACGAGGCGGGAGAGCGGGCGCTGTACGACGTGGTGGAGGGGGGCCTGGAGATCGGGCTCCCGTACCTCACCGTGTACGCGTTCTCGACGGAGAACTGGGACCGTCCCTCCACCGAGGTTCGCTTCCTGATGAACTTCAACCGCACGCTGATCCGCAAGCGCCGCGACGAGCTGCACGAACGGGGCGTGCGGATCCGGTTCATGGGCCGTCGCGACTGGCGTCTGCCTTCGTCCGTCCGCCGCGAGATGGAGAAGGCGGAGGAGATGACCAGCGGCAACTCGAAGCTGACGCTCGTCGTGGCCCTGAACTACGGCGGACGGACCGAGATCATCGATGCGGTCCGCCGGCTCCTCGCCGACCAGGAGGCCGGGCGGCTTCGCGGCGAGCGGATCGGGGCGAAGAGCATCGACCGAAGGTTGTATCTTCCCGACGTGCCTCCGCCCGACCTGCTCATCCGGACCTCCGGCGAGATGCGCACCTCGAACTTCCTGCTGTGGGAAGCGGCCTACGCCGAGCTGTGGTTCACGCCGGTGCTGTGGCCGGACTTCAATCGCGAGCACCTCTTCGAGGCCATCCGGGACTTCCAGAAGCGGGAGCGGCGGTTCGGGAGGGTGGAGTGACGGCGTACTTCGCCTACGGGTCCAACATGGATCCCCGGATCATGGAGCGAATGATCCCTGGAGCCGCCGCCGTCGGGCACGGCCGACTGGAGGGCTGGCGACTGGAGTTCAACGTGTGGTCCGACCGGTGGGAGGGCGGCGCGGCGAATCTGGAGCCGGACCCCGACGCCTACGTGTGGGGCGTGGTGTGGGACGTCCCGGACGAGGACGTGACCAAGCTGGACACGTTCGTCGGCCATCCGACGTTCTATCGCCGCGAGGTGGT
>DASZKM010000224.1:0-4165 GCA_035947055.1 Actinomycetota bacterium | reverse complement strand
CGTACCAGACCGCGTACCTGAAGGCCCACCACCCCGTCGAGTACATGGCCGCCTTGCTCACCAGCGTGAAGGACGACAAGGACAAGAAGCCCTTCTACCTGAACGCCTGTCGGATGAGCGGTATCCGGGTCCTGCCTCCCGACGTCAACGCGTCCGACATCGACTTCACGCCGCAGGGGGACGAGGTCCGCTACGGCCTTGCCGCGGTGCGCAACGTGGGCGCCGGGGCCGTGGCCCAGATCATCGACGCCCGCCGGGGACGGGGCCCGTTCCAGTCCTTCATCGACTTCTGCCGCAAGGTGGATCCCGGCGTGCTGCACAAGAAAGCCCTGGAGAGCCTGATCCTGGCGGGAGCCTTCGACTCCCTGGGGTATACGCGGCGGGCGCTGTTGGAGGGATACGAACGGGTGGCCGGGCCCATCGTCGCCCAACGGCGGGCCGAGGCTGCCGGCCAGTTCTCGCTGTTCGGCGGGGGAGAAGGGCCAGGCCACGAGATCGACGAGGCCGTTCTCCGTGGACCCGAGTTCGAGAAGGCCGCGCTGCTCGCATGGGAGAAGCAGATGCTCGGTCAGTACGTCACCGACCATCCGCTCTTGGCCGTGCGGGACCAGCTCGAGGCCCGGACCGATCGGGAGATCATCGATCTGCCCGCGCTCGGTGACGGCGACATCGTGCGGGTGGGGGGCATCATCACCGCACTGGCCCGGCGGTTCACGCGGCGGGGCGAGCCCTATGTCGTCTTCCGCGTCGAGGACCTGGCCGGTGGCGTCCAGGTCGTGGGGTTCCCGTCGGTCTTCGAGCAGGCCCAGGAGTTCCTGGCCCCGGACCGCATCGTGCTGATTCGAGGCCGCATCGACCTGCGGGGACGGGAACTCCAGATCGTGGCCTCCGAGGTCGTCCCCTTAGAGGACGAGCCGTCAACACGCGTGCCCGATGAGCTGACCCTGGCCGTCCCGGCCGAGGAATGCACGGATGGGCTGGTAGCCCGGTTGAAGGAGACCCTGGCCGCTCACCCGGGAGGCGTCCCCGTGGTCCTTCGCCTGGTCTCCGACGGCGATCCTCGCCACCTGCGGCTCTCCGACGGGTATCGCGTGGACGGGTCCGCCGGGCTCCTGGCCGAGCTCCGGGGCCTTCTTGGGCCCAGGGCCCTGGCTCCGGAGGCCCAGGAACCGCAGCACGTCTCGTCCTAGCGCTCCCTCTACGCACGGGCGTCGATGCGATACCGTTGGAGGGTTCCCCGACGGATCCCTCAGGCGCGCCCGGGGATGTGCCGATGAAGGAGGAGTCGTGTCCGACGTACAGCTGGTAGAGCGCGCCCGGAAGGGCTGGGGTCAGGTCCTGAACCAGGACGAGACCCAGGCCGTCCGTGTGCTGCTCGGGCTGTTCTCCGCGGCGGCCGCGGCCATCCATTTTTCGGTCGCCGGAGAGCACCTGTCGGTGTGGTGGCTCCACGGGATGTTCTTCGTTGCCGTGGCCTGGGCCCAGGCCCTGCTCGCGGTGCTGCTGGTGGTCCGTCCCGCGCCGATCGTCCTCAAGGCGGGCATCGCCGGGAACGCGGCCGTCATCGTCACCTGGGTCATCTCCCGAACCATCGGGATCCCCATCGGACCGACCGCGGGGCTTCCGGAGATCGCCGCGCTGGAGGACGTGACCGTCACGGTGTTCGAGGTCATCCTGGTCGGCGGGTGCTACGGGCTGCTGCGCGGCTGGGTGCCGGCCCGCCGGCTGTCCGCTCCGGTCGTGGCGGGGGGCCTCCTCCTTGCCGGGGCCGCCGTCGCCTTCACATCTGCCGCCCTCGTCTCGGCAGCGACCGGCGGCCACCACCAGATGCCCGGCGGGGAGACCATGACCGGTCTGGCCCATGCGGAGATGGACGGCGGCGCGGGCGGCCATCACTCCGCCTCCCCGATCAGCGCCGATGACCCGGTGGTCCGGCAGCTCCGCACATCGCTGCAGTCCGGAGGGACGGTTGCCGCGCTGGACAAGCTGGAGACGCTGTCCAGCCAGAACGGAAGCGTCCTGACGCTGTCCCATCAGTACGTCCATGAGCTCGGCCGGATGGTGTACGAGTCCTATCCCGACCCAGCGGATGCGTTCAGCAGCTGCGATCAGCGGTTCGAGTCCGGCTGCTACCACGGCGTCCTGCAGGGGTACTTCGAGGAGCACCCCAACTTCTCGGGGCAGGACATCACCGGGCTGTGCCAGGGCGTGGCCGGGGCTGACAACGCGAACCTGAACTTCCAGTGTCTGCACGGGCTGGGCCATGGTCTGACGCTGTTCTTCAACCACAACCTGCTTCGGCCTCTGCGGTACTGCGACTTCCTGGCGGATAGCTGGCAGCAGAAGTCGTGTTACGGCGGCGTGTTCATGGAGAACATCGTGTGGTCGCAGAGCCCGGAGAGCCAGCGCTCCGCGGCGCCGGGGGAGACGGTCATCGAGGAGGATCCCCACTACCCGTGCAACAGCGTGGCCGACAAGTATCGGTGGGACTGCTACGCGATGCAGTCCTCGGTGATCCTGTACCTGAACGGATGGGATTTCGAGGACGCTTTCGCCGAATGTGACCGGGCCGAGGAAGCGTACGTCTCGTCGTGCTACTACAGCATGGGCCGCGACGTCGCCGGTTACGCCCAGCACGACCCCAGGCAATCGCGGGAGCTGTGCATGGTGTCGACCCCACCCAACCGGGCGTGGTGCTTCGATGGCGCGGCCAGGACGTTGGTGAACCTCGAGGGGACCACCGAGGGAGCGTTCGACCTGTGCCGGCACGCGCCATCTGACTCGAAGGAGCGGTGCTACAAGGCTATCGGCGAGATGGCGTTCGCCCAGTCGAGCGAAACGGGTTACCTGGAGCAGGAATGCGCCAAGGCCCTGGAGCCCCTCGGCGAAGAGCTGTGCCTCGAGGCCGCCGCCTGATCCGCCCCAAACGCGTAACCGCTGAGTAGAACCGCCGTCCTTCTCTCGTACACTAGCTGTGCGCCCGGGTAGGCCAACGGTAGAGCCAGCGCACTCAAAATGCGTCCAGTGTGGGTTCGAATCCCACCCCGGGCACTCCCGTGGAATCCATCACCGGCCTCAGCCGTCCTGCGCTGATCGCCCTCGCCGTGGCGGTGGTCCTCGGGGTCGCTGCGTCCACGGTCGCCGGAAGCATCGCCAGCCGAGGACAGCCGGGTTGCCCCGACCTGGCCTACCGGTGCGCCACGTTCAAGCCCGGTGAGGCGCTCGTGCTCGGGGTCCTGCTCCCCGAGACCAATGGCCCCGGCGTCGAGGCCATTCGGCAGGTCGTCCAGCGGTACCAGGGCTCGATCCGAGGCCGGCCCGTCGAGGTGGAGTCCTTCGGCTCGGGATGCACGCCGGAAGGGGCCACCAACGGGGTCAGGGAGCTGGCCACCGACGAGCCCGACGGCCCCCCGGTCATCGCCGTGATCGGCGGAGCGTGCCCGGAAGCCGCCGTTCCGGCCGCCCAGATCCTCAGCGACTCGGGGATCACGCTCGTGCTCCCCACCTCGGTAGACATCCCACCGACCGCCGGGCCCACTCGGTATGCCCTGCGTGCGATCCCTGACGGCGAACCCTCATCGATCGCCGCGGTCGCGGACCGGATCCTGCGTACCGCCGGCGAGCTGGCCATCGCCGCCCAGGACGGTGAGGTTCTGATCCCGCGGACACCCCTTCGCGACGCCCTGGCCCGCGCCTTCGGCGTGCCGGTGGGTTAGCGTTCCACCTTCATGACCGACACCGCGAGCACGACCGATACGCATCGCCGGGTGGTCCTGGCCGAGGACGAAGCGCTGATCCGTCTCGATCTCAAGGAGATGCTGGAAGAAGAGGGGTACGAGGTCGTCGGGGAGGCCGGCGACGGCGAGAGCGCCGTTCGTCTGGCCAAGGAGCACCGGCCCGACCTCGTGGTGCTGGACATCAAGATGCCCGGGCTCGACGGTCTGTCCGCGGCACAGCGCATCTCCGAAGAGCGCCTCGGCCCGGTCCTCATCCTCACGGCGTTCAGCCAGAAGGACCTCGTCGAGCGGGCGGCGGAGGCCCGAGCCATGGGGTACCTGGTGAAGCCCTTCCAGAAGGCGGACCTGATCCCGGCTATCGAGCTGGCCGTGGCCCGGTACGCCGAGATGCAGGCACTGGAAACGGAGGTCACCGACCTCTCCGAGCG
>DASZKM010000223.1:0-12871 GCA_035947055.1 Actinomycetota bacterium | reverse complement strand
CGTTCATGCAGTCGGAAGACCCGACACTCGGGACGCTGGAGGTCGCCACCCGCCAGGGATGGCTGGCGCCCAGCCGGTTCGTGCTCGTCACGCTGCGAGGCGCGGCTCGTGCGCTTGGGGGTGATGTCGCCGCCGACATCGTCGGTTTGCTGGTGCGCGTGGCGTTCCCGGTGGTCTTCGCGGTGGTGTTGTTCGGCATCCTCCGCCACCTCTGGCGGGCCGGTGGGTCCGTCCGACCGATGTCGGTTCTGGCCGCCATGGGGTGGGCCGGCCTGTTTTCTCTGCTGCTCTCTCCCGTGCTGTTGCCCTGGTACGTGGTCTGGGTGCTCCCGCTGGCCTGGTTCCTCCCTCGCGTGGCCAGAGGAGGGGCGGTCCTGGTGTCGGCGGCCCTGGCCATGACCGAGCTGGTCGCCGAGCCGAGCCGGTCCCCGGAGGTGTGGGAAGCCATGGTGTTCGGACTTCACTGGGTGGCCACGCCGCTGATGTTGCTGGTGCTGGTCCGGTTGCTGCTCGATCTCCGGCGACGGCTGGCAGCCGGCCCTGAGCCCGGCTTCGACGATCCGTTGGTCGCCGAGGACGTCGAGACGCCTCGTCTAGCTGGGCGGGACGAAGCTCTGGCCGCGGCCCGCCCGTCCCGCCGCGACATGCCCGGCGATTCCCATCACGACGGCGATGCCCAGGGGCACGGGGCCGTGCGGGGCGAAGCCGAACCCCTCCGCGAGCAAGGTGGCGGCAATGGCCACGGCCAGTCCCACTGACGGCGCTGCGGTCACAGTGGCCAGCGGGGCGCCTCCAAGGCCCAACCGCGCCCATCCCCAGCCCAGCAGGGCCAGCAGGACCACCAACAGGATCGAGGCCAGCGCCACGGAGACCGGTGTCAGCCCGCGGGGGGCGACGGCGGGGGTCGCGCCGGTGGGCGGTAGCGGGCCCCGCAGCGACACCAGCCCGGGACCGACTTCCTCCCCGATCGCCGCCGCGTCGTCGTAGCCGGTCCGATTGAACGGAAGGAGCACGAGGACCGCCGACCGATCCAGGAGCGGCTCGACCTCACGAAGGTAGGCCCGGGCCAGCCGATCGTGCTCGGGGTCGCCGGTGAGGGTGGGCCGACCCGCAAGAACGTCGTCCGGGTCCCCGACGGCGAGTCGAACATCGGGGATCCGTTCGGGCGGTATCCCCATGCGGATGACGTTGCCGAACCTCGTGACGTGGAAGGCAGCCGCGTCTTCGGGCGTGTCGAGGACGAACACCAACGGGGTGCCGGGAGGAAGGGCGGACAGCGCGTGGCCGGTCCGGCGGGCCAGGGCCAGCTCCTCGGGAGAGAAGGAGGGGGCCTGACGGAACCATCCGACCAAGGAGAACGCGGCGAAGACCACCGCTGCCCCCATGCCGATCCACCACCGCGAGCCTCTCCGCTTCCGCAGGACCGCCAGCCCCACGGCGGCCACCACCGGAAGGAAGAACGCGAACTGCAAGAGCCGGTACGGAGGGCCCCACAACGTGAGGGCCAGGACGATCCCGCCTCCGAGCGTGACCGCCGCCCACGACACCGACACGTCCCGAAGGAACCGCGCGCCGGACTCGCCGGAACGGGCCGCCCTGTCACGAACGGCGGGCCATGCCAGACCCACCCCGCTGGCAACCGGGACAGAGATCCGCGCGCCGTCGCCGATGAGACGTTCTCGGTACCGGTCGAGCAGGAGGTCACGGAGGCCCAAGCGACGGAAGAAGTGGTCCTGCGATGTGTCGCCGGGGGCCTTCGGTTCCAGAGGCAACGCCACCATCGAGAGGAGCCCGGTTCCGGTTCCGCCCACGGCGGCGATGGCCATCCGGAACCAGGCCGTGTCCCGGAGGCGGGTCCCTCGCCGAGGGGCGATCGCGGCTTCCCGGAACCGTAGGACGATCACCGGGATCAGGACCGCCAGCCCGATGAGCACGAAGATCCGGTGCGTGACTCCGGCCGCGGCCAGCAGCCCCCCCGCCAGCCACACCGGCGCCCACGACCGCTCCACGAGTGCCAGCGCGGCCAGCGCGGTGAGGAACATCGCCACCATCGCCGTGTTGGCCAGCCACCCACCGGCCAGGAACGCGGCGAACGCCGCCGTCAACGCCACGGCGGCGGCGGCCCGGAACCGGTTCGGCCCCAGCGCCGATTCGACCAGCGCCGCTGCCGACAGTCCGCACGTCGCCGCCAGCACCGGGCCGAGGAGCGTCACCGCCTGGAGCGTCGATAGGCCCATCCCGGTTCGGAGGAACAGCGTCAACGCCGGCACGCCCGCCCCACCGCCGGGCCCGTCGGGGAACGCCGTTACGGTGGCTCGCCGTGCCAGCCAGGTGTACACGGGGCCGTCGGGCCCGACGGGGAACCGGTGGCCCGAGAGGATCGGATGGAGCAGGTAAACGGCCAGCACGGCGGCGGTCGCAACAGCGGCGAGGACTACCGCCCTCATCCATCCGGCCCGTGCCGTACCGGCGGAGCGCCGCACGGAGGGACCGTACCGGAGCAGGCCGCAGAACGCCGCGATTGCTAGATTCGCGCCGTGCTTGACGAGGAGCTGGTCCGCGAGGTCCTGGCCGCCGCGCTTGCCTCGGGCGGCGGCCTGGCGGAGATCTTCGCGGAGGAGCGGCGGTCCACCCAGGTACGCGTCGACGACCACAAGGTCGAGGAGCTGACGTCCGGGCTCGACCGCGGCGCGGGCATCCGGGTCGTGGCCGGCGACACATCGTCCTATGCCTACTCCAACCGGCTGGACCGACAGGCGCTCCTCGAAGCGGCTGCCGCAGCCGCGGCGGCGGTGCGCGAAGGGAAGGGCGCCTCGGTGGAACCGTTCTACCGTCCATCACCGCCCGTCGAGCACCCGGCCCGCAAGCCGCTGGTGGACGTCCCCGCCGACCAGAAGGTGGCCTGGGTCCGCGAGGCCGACGACGCGGCCAGGGCGTATGCAGCGGACGTGCGCCAGGCCGTCGTCGTGTACGGGGATTCGGCCCAACGGGTGCTCATCGCCAGCTCCGATGGGCTGTGGGTGGAGGAGGAACGGGAGCGCCTGCGATTGGTGACCACGGTCGTGGCGGCCCGGGACGGAGTGATCCAGACGGGATTCGAAGGACCCGCCGGCGTGGGCGGCGTGGAGCTGTTCGACGCGCATCCTCCCGCGGAGACGGGACGGGAAGCGGCCCGCATGGCGGTGACCATGCTGGACGGGGTACCGGCCCCCGCGGGCGAGATGGCGGTGGTGGTTGGCCCGGCAGGCGGAGGGGTGCTGTTCCACGAGGCCTGCGGCCACGGCCTAGAGGCCGACACGGTGGGCAAGGAGGCATCCGTGTACCGGGGCAAGCAGGGGCAGCGCATCGGCTCGCCGCTGGTGACCGGGGTCGACGACTCGACCGTCCCCGGGAAGTGGGGCTCGTTCTCGTTCGATGACGAGGGAGCATCCGCCGCGCGGACGGTCCTGGTCGAAGAGGGGATGCTCACCGGCCTGTTGTACGACCGGTTCTGGTCGTCCAAGGACGCCGCCCAGCAGACCGGGAACGGGAGGCGCCAGTCGTACGGGCATCTGGCCATCCCCCGCATGACGAACACGTCGATCCTCCCGGGAAGCGCCGACCCCGAGGACGTGATCGCCGACACCCCGCGAGGCCTGTACGCGAAGACGCTGGGCGGCGGCCAGGTCGACCCGGCCACCGGGGACTTCGTGTTCGGTGTCTCGGAGGGCTACCTGATCGAGGGCGGCAAGATCACCGCTCCGGTGCGCGGCGCCAACCTGATCGGTAACGGCACGGCGATCCTGAACGCGGTCGATGCCGTGGCGTCGGACTTCGACGACCGACCGGGCACGTGTGGCAAGGACGGCCAGGGCGTGCCGGTGACCACCGGGAGCCCCACGCTGCGGATCGCCCGGATGACGGTGGGAGGAACCGGTGGCTGACCCACTGGAGCTGTGCCGGGCGGCCATCTCCGCGGCGAGCGACGGCGAGGCGGCCGAGGCCTTCGGGGCTTGGACGCGCCGAACCCAGGTCAAGGCGCGGGCCGGAGAGATCGAGTCGCTGACGTCGGCGGAGACCCGGGGGGTCGGCGTGCGGGTCGTCCGGAACGGACAGGTGGGGTACGCATGGGCGTCCGACCCCAGCGCCGAGGAGGCCACGGGTCTTCTGGTCCAGGCCCGGGAGGCCGCCGAGCACGGCACGGCGGATGAGGCCAACGTGTTGCCCTCTCCGGGACAGGCGGACGGGATCCCCGCGCTGTTCCGCGAGGAGCTGGCCGGATTCTCCGCCGAACGGAAGGTGGCACTCGCCTTGGACCTGGAGCGGGCGACGACGTCCGCCCATCCCGACGTTCGCCGGGTGGAGGAGGTTGCGTACGGCGACGCCACCTCCGAGATCGCCGTGGCCAGCACCGTTGCGGCCGGGGGCTCCTATCGCCGAACCGACTGCTGGTGCGTCGTTGCGGCACTGGCCGAGCGGAAGGGCGAGGTGCAGTCGGGGTTCTCCTATCGGCTGGCCCGCGAGCCCGGCGAGCTCCCGTGGCAGGAAGCCGGCGAAGAGGCCGCGGAGCGCGCGGCCCGGCTGCTCGGCGGAACGAAGCCGGCCAGCGAGCGCGTGGCGGTGATCCTCGACCCGTGGGCCGCGGCGTCCTTCGTCGGCGTGCTGTCCTCGGCCCTGTCGGCGGAGCAGGTCCAGAAGGGGCGGTCGCTTCTGGCCGGGCTGGTGGGCCAGGAGGTGGCATCTCCGGGGCTGACCCTGATCGATGACGGACGGCTGCAGGACGGGCCGGCGTCCGCGCCGTTCGACGACGAGGGCGTGCCGACCGGCCGGACCCCACTGATCGAGAACGGCAAGCTTCGCGGGTACCTGCACAACGCGGTGACCGCCCGGCGAGACGACACGACGTCGACCGGCAACGCATCGCGTCCCGGGTACCGCGGAACCCCCGGCGTCGCTCCGTCGAACCTGTTCATCGAGCCCGGGTCCGACGCGCCCGATGCACTGCTGCGGCGGGCGGACCGGGCCGTGTACGTGCAGGACGTCACCGGGGTGCACTCGGGCGCCAACCCGGTCAGCGGCGAGTTCTCCGTGGGGGCCACCGGTCTCCGGGTCGAGAACGGCGAGCTCGCCGGAGCGCTTCGGGAGATGACCATCGCCAGCACGATCCCGGAGCTGTTGAAGCGGATCGTGGCGGTGGGATCGGACCTGCGGTTCGTGGGCGGCGGAATCGGCGTGCCCACCCTTTTGATCGAAGAGATGACGGTGGCGGGGGTTTGACGGCCTAGTTGATCTGAGACCAGAACGCCAGGGCCACGGCGGCGAGCGCCACGCAGTACGCGGCGAACGGGCGCATGGTCCGGGTTCGCAGGTAGCGCAGGAGGAAGGCCACCGCCGCGAACCCGAACACGGCCGCCGCGGCGGCTCCGGCCATCAGCGGCCCGAGATCGGCGCCGGGTGGAAGATCGGGCAGGGCCACCACGGCGGCACCGACGATCGCCGGGAGGCTGAGCAGGAACGAGAACCGCGCCGCGGCCTCACGGGTCAGGCCCCGGAACATCCCGGCGCTGATCGTCGCTCCGGACCGAGAGATCCCCGGGGCGATGGCCGCCGCCTGAAGCGCCCCGATGAGCAGCGCGTCAAGGGCATTGACCTGGGCCAGACCTCTGCCCTCGGTCCCGCGGCGCGCGGACACGGCCTCGGCTGCCCAGAGCAGGATCGCCGTGACCACCAGGAACCCGGCCGTCACCGGAGCCCCTACATCGTCGACGCTCTCCCGACCGGTGAACAGGTCCTCGAACGTCGCCTCGAGCAGCACCCCGGCGATCGCGGCGGGGATCGTTCCGATCGCCAGGAGCACGAGCAGCCGCCCCTTCGAGCGGTCATCGGCGCCTCCCCTCCCGGTCGCGCTCCGAACGGCGCCGGCCACGATGGCCGCCAGGTCGCGGGCGAAGTACACGACCAGGGCCAGCGCCGTTCCGATGTGGACCGCCACGTCGAAGGTCAGGTCGGGGATCGGCCACCGAAGGAGGAAGGGGACCAGCACGAGGTGGGCGGAGGAGGACACCGGGACGAACTCGGTCAGGCCCTGGACCGCGCCGAGGACCAGCGCCCGCACCATGCGGCGGAGTGTACCGGCGGGTCACCTCATCTCCTATGACGTGTCCGACGGCGAGGCGACGGCCATCGACAGGTCGGCGAACGTCCGGGCGTACGCCAGCCGTTCCGCCAGCTCCGGATGAACCAGGAGCACCACGGTGGTCCCCGGCTCGCCCGCGATGGGCGGGGGAAGCACGCGAAGGACCTCCGCCGCGCCAGCGACCGTCTCGGTGTGGGGCTGGCCGCCGGCGAAGGTGGCCATGACGTCGACGCGGTCACCGGGTGTCAGTGACCCGGGGGGGAGATCGCCCGTCACCGGCACGGCCCGCAGCCCGGGCGGAACCAGGGAAGCCACCGGACCTCCGGGCGGCGTCAATCTGCTCACGGTGACGGCGTCACCGGCGACCAGGTCGCTCCCTGCGGTCTTCCCGATCGCCTCCTGCGGATCGGACAGCGCGCCGGGCGGACGGTAGCGATCCGGTACGGCTTCGACGGACAGCATGGACGACTGCAGAAGCGTTCCGCGGGGCACGTTCGTCGCGGCGACAACCATGGGAATGCCGGGCCCGGCCGCCCGGGCTTCGGCTTCCAGCCGAGCCAGATAGTCCTGGAGGGCCACGGTGGACACCGCGGCAACCAGGAGGGACAGGATCATCAGGACCCAAGAGGCCCGAGGACGACGCCGGCGCATGCCTTCCTTTCCGGGGGAGGATGCGGTCTCGAGATCCGGGGCGACCGTAGCGCCGGGGTGTGACACAGCGCGGCCCCACCGCAGCGGGCGGGCTACTCGGGCTCGAACCGGGCACCCTGCAACGCAGTGGCGCAGGGACAGTTCCGCTCCGCCGGGAGCGCGGGAACGATCGCGAACAGCAGGTCCCGAAGCCTGGCCAGGTTCTCGTTGAACACCCGGATCACCATCTCGTGGCTCACCGACTCCACGCCCTCACCGACCACCCCGACGTCGTAATCGGTGATCAGGGAGATGTTCAGGTAGCAGAGCTCCAGCTCCCGGGCCAGGACGGCCTCCGGGTACTGGGTCATGTTGATGACCTCCCACCCCTGGGTCCGGTACAGGTCGGACTCCGCCCGCGTGGAGAACCGGGGGCCCTGGACCACGACCACCGTTCCTCTGTCGTGCAGGTCGATCCCCATGTGCCGTCCGCGCTCAAGCGTCACCCGGCGCATGTCCGGGCAGTACGGGTCGGCGAACCCGATGTGGGTGGTCTCGGGGCCGTCGTAGAACGTGTCGGCACGGCCCCAGGTCCGGTCCACGAGCTGGTCGCACACCACGAACTCGCCGGGCTTGACCCCCGGCTGCAGCGAGCCGGCGGCGCACGGCCCCACGATCCGCGCCACGCCCAGCTCCTTCATCGCCCACACGTTGGCCCGGTAGGGGACGCGGTGCGGCGGGAGCTCGTGCTTGCGGCCGTGGCGGGGGAGGAACGCCACGCGGTGTCCCTCGATCGTTCCCACCGACAGTGGCGCGGAGGGCGGTCCGTACGGCGTCTCCACCGGCACTTCCTCGACGTCGTCCAGGAACGAGTAGAAGCCGGACCCGCCGAACACACCGATGTTCGCCGCGGTCATGTGGAGGACTTCCCCTCGGAGGTCTTCTTGTCGCCGGATGTCGGCTCGGTCTTCTTCTGACTGCCCTCGCCGGAGCCTTCGCCCGAACCCTTGCCTGAACCGGACTCCGACCCGGTGCTCTCACCGGATCCGGACGGCGCCTTCTCCTTCGTTTCCTTCTTCGTCGGGCGGGAATCGGTGGCATAGAACCCGGATCCCTTGAACACGATCCCGGCCGGATGGAAGACCTTGCGCAGCTTGGCCCCGCAGCGCTCGCACGTCGTGGGCGGAGGATCGTCGATCCGCTGGGTCACCTCGACGCGGTGGCCGTTGCTGCATGCGTATTCGTACGTCGGCATGCGGGCCGATTCTATCGGCAGGACGGGAACGCGAACGCGTCAGGAGGCGAAACCGTCGGAGCTCCAGCTCCGCGTGCGGCAGTTGATGATCTCCGAGTCGGTGACCACCACGTCGACGGGCTGGTCGCCCTGCTCGGTGGGAACCCAGCGCACGATCTGGACGGAGAACGCCACGCCCACCCGGAGGGCCCGCTCGCCCAGACGTTCCAGGTACCGGTCGTAGTGCCCCCCGCCGTAGCCCAGCCGGTGACCACGGCGGTCGAACCCCAGCCCCGGCGTGACCACCACGTCCACCTCGTGGGGATGGACCGCCACCCGATGGGCGGGTTCCCGGGGACCGTAGGTGGTCATCGTCAGCGGCGACCCCGGCCGGACCTCGGCCGCTTCCATCCCGGATTCATCGTCCAGGAATGGGAGCAGGAGACGCTTCCCGGCGCCCAGCACCCGGGCGGCCATCCCGGACGTGCCGACCTCGGATCCGAATGAATAGAAGAGCAGCACGGTTCGGGCCGCTTCCATCTCGGGGAGCGAGAGCACCGTGTCCTCGATCTGCTCGACCAGGCGAGGACGCTCCAGCTCGGGGATCGATTGTCGGATCTGGCGGAGGCGTCGGCGAAGACCGTCCTTCTCTCCTGCCGCTCGCTCCGGGTCCATCTCTCTACTCCTATTTTCGGCAGGTTGGGGCCCAGGGAATAGACTCTAGGACCCCAAAGCCCAGGAGGATCGTTGGACGTCAAGAAGGCCGTGATCCCGGCCGCCGGTCTCGGAACCCGGTTCTTGCCCGCGACCAAGGCCCAACCGAAGGAGATGCTCCCACTGGTCGACAAGCCGGCCATCCAGTACGTGGTGGAGGAGGCGGTCCGGGCCGGCATCCGGGACATCCTGATCGTCACCGGCCGCGGGAAGCGGACCCTGGAGGACCACTTCGACCGGTCCTTCGAGCTCGAGCACTACCTGGAGAAATCCGGAAAGCACGACGAGCTGAAGAAGGTCCGGGAGATCAGTGAGATGGCCTCGATCCATTACATCCGCCAGCGAGATCCCATCGGGCTGGGGGCCGCGGTGGCCACGGCCGAGTCGCACGTGGCCGGCGAACCATTCATGGTCATGCTCGGCGACGACATCGTCTCGGACCGGCTCACCGAGCGGATGATCGAGCTGTACCAACAGTACGGGCGAAGCGTGATCGCGGTGCAGGAGGTCCGCCGGGAGCACATCTCGCTGTACGGAGCGGTTACCCCTGAGTTCGTCGAGGACGACCTGGCCCGGGTCCTGGACATCGTGGAGAAGCCACCCGTCGAGGACGCTCCCTCGAACCTGGCCGTGATCGGCCGGTACGTGCTGACGCCGGAGATCTTCGACGCGATCCGGGAGACGCCGCCAGATACCGGCGGCGAGGTCCAGCTCACCGACGCCATCGCCCTGCTGGCCCGGCAGCAGGCCGTGTACGCGCAGGTGTTCGACGGGGCCCGGTACGACATCGGCAAGCGTCTCGACTACCTGAGGGCCACGGTGGAGCTGGGGGTCGACCGCGACGACATCGGCCCGGAGTTCCGGGCGTTCCTGGCCGACCTGGTCCAGCGCAAGAAGCTGCTCTAGCACCGCGTGGCGCTGTCCGTCGATGAAGCGCGCCGGCTGATCCTCGAGGCCGTCCCGCCGCTGCAGCCGATCGAGCTCCCGCTGGCCGAGGCATACGGCTGCGTCCTCGCCGCCGACGTCGTCGCCGAATACGACATCCCCGCGTTCTCCTCTGCCGAGGTGAGGGGTGTGGCGGCTCGCTCCGCCGACATCGCCGCGGCGACGGCGGCGGCCCCGGTCACGTTGCGAGTCGTGGGGACCGCGGCCCCGGGGCGTCCCGCGGAGGTCACGGTCGGATGGGGAGAGGCGGTGCGGATCGCTCCGGGAGCCGCCGTTCCGGCCGGCGCCGATTGCGTGGTCCCTATCGAGGAAGCTGTAAGCCAGGAAGCGGAGGTCGTCGAGGCGGTCGCCAGCGGCTCCGGCATCCGTCCCGCAGGCGACGATGTTGGCGCCGGGTCGCTGCTGGTTCCGGGGGGCCGGCGTCTGTCGTCGGCGGAGATGGGGCTGCTGGCTCTCGCGGGACTGGGTGGCGCCCTGGCCTATCCGAAGGTTCGAGTCGCGGTCCTGTCGATCGGCCCGTTGGTCGAGCCGGGACGGCCCGCGGGAATGGGACAGATCCGTGATGCCAACTCTTACCTACTGTTGGGCGCGCTGCGGGACGCCGGCGCCGTGCCGTATCGGCTGGGCAACGTGACCCGGGCGGAGACCGAGCTCCGAGAGATGGTGCAGTCGAACCTGCTCCGCGCCGACGCGTTCGTCGTCTCCGGCGCGGCCCCGGCAGAAGCGGGCGAGGCCGTGGCGCTGGCGCTGGCGGGGATGGGAGACGTCGAGACCTACGACGTCGCCGCGCATCCCGGCTCTTCGTTCGGCTTCGGAGTGGTGGAGGGAAAGCCGTTCTTCAGCCTGTCGCGCAAGGTCGCGGCGGCGTTCGTGACGTTCGAGCTCTTCGGCCGCCCGGCGGTGCTGCGGCTGATGGGCCGGCGCGATCTCCGGCGGCCGGAGGTTCGCGCTGTTCTGGAGGACGACGTCAGCAGCCCGGCGGACGTGGAGCGCTACGTGCCGTCCAGAGTCGGACGGCGAGAAGGCACATGGCACTGCGCGCCCACCGGACCATCGACGGACGACCGACTTGCGCCGATCGTCCGAGCCAACGGCCTCGCGGTTATTCCTCCGGAAGGCAAGGCCTCAAAGGGGGACGAGGTGGCCGTGCAGATCCTCAGGCCGATGGCACGATGAGTGACAGGAGTGTTTGAACCACGAGGTCTAGCGGTCTAGCCTGCCTCTAGGCCCAGCATATTGGGCCAGAGGGCCGTCCGGGGACGGTCCGGGAAGGCAGCGTGGACTGGCTCACGCTCTGTATATTGTGCGCCGTGTGGGGGATTTTGCTGGTCCCACCGCGAAAGAAGAGACCGATGACTCCATCCGCCACACCGAGTTCGGCCGAGCCCGCGGAGTTCCATCCACCGGGCCGATGGATCCTGACGCCCCGGGACGGCTCGCGGCTGGTCGGCCCCTTCGCTCGGGCGCGGCTGCGGGCCCGCGGCCGACGCCGCAAGGTGTATCTGTTCCTGTTCGAGGCCATCGGCGTCACGGGACTGATCGGTTTGTTCCCGCCTCTGCGAGGGATGCTCGTGGTCACCGGCATCCTCACGGTGCTCCTGGTGGCGTACACCGCGATGGTGCTGCGGTACGCCGCGGTGGCGCCGGCCAGCCCTTCCAAGGATCGCGTGGTGGTGATCCCCGAGCTCGCCGAGCAGGATCCTTCCCTCGACGAGGAGCACCGCCGCCTGGTCCGAGTGGCAAGCCGCTAGTAACGCTCCTAGCGGGCGCCCTGCCGTAGCCGCGGCTCCGTAGAATCACCCCGTGAACCTGGACCCTCTTTCCACCGACCTGCATCGTCGCTTCGATCAGAAGATGGTCGCCCGCGAAGCGGCCCTGACCGCGTCGCGCCGGGCCATCCGCTCGTCGGCGAACGCGATCCGGGCCATCCACCGCGGTGACGACGACGAGGCCGCGCGGCTGATGGACGAGGCCCGGTCGGCGCTGGACGAGGCGGAGACCGCCACCACCGACCATCCGGATATCCGCCACGCGGGGTTCATCCACGACGCGGCCAAGGAGTACGCCGAGGCCCGGCTGACGGAAGCCGTGGTGAAGGGCAAGGACGTCCCGGCTCCTGACGAGCTCCGGGTCTCGCCCGCGGCGTACCTGAACGGCATGGCCGAGACGGTTGGCGAGGCCCGACGGGTGGTCCTGGATCTCCTGCGACAGGGCCAGGTCGGCCGGGCCGAGGAGATCCTCCAGGCCATGGACGACATCTACTACCTGCTGGTGACGATCGACTATCCGGACGCCATCACCGGCAACCTGCGACGGTCCACCGACGTGGCCCGAAGCATCATCGAGAAGACCCGCGGCGATCTGACCGTGGCCCTGGTTCAGCAGGACCTCCGGGAGGCCCTCGACCGCCACGCCCAGGAGCTTCGGAACGAGACCTAACTGATAATCTGGGTGTACCGGGGGGTGTAGCTCAGTGGTAGAGCGCTGCCTTCGCACGGCAGAGGTCAGGGGTTCAACTCCCCTCACCTCCACTCCGGCTGCTTCGTCGCTCTAAATCTTGCGACTTACGGTGAGGACGACGTTTCCGGTCTTGGTCCCGGTTTCGACGTACCGGTGTGCCTCGACCACGTCCTCCAAGGGGTAGCTGCGATCGATGACGGCCCGGTACCTCCCTGCCTCGATGACCTCTTTGAGGAACAGCACGTCCTTCTTCGTGTAGCGGGGGATGGGGAAGAGCACCCTCTTGCCGGTGCTTCGCCACGTCCACACGCCCAGGAACGGGTTCTGCTGATACGGTCCAAGATCCGTTGATGCGTACACCCCCCGCGGTTTCAGCGAGGGCTTGCACCGCTTGAACGAGAGCTTTCCCACCGCGTCGAAGATGAAGTCGTACGTCTGGCCGTTCCCCGTGAAGTCATCCTTCGTGTAATCGATCACCCGGTCGGCCCCGAGCGACGCGACGAGCCGGACGTGCTTCGTGTCGCACACCGCGGTGACGTCCGCATCGAAGTATCTGGCCAGCTGGACACCGGCCGTGCCGATAGACCCCGAAGCCCCGTACACGAGGATCGTTCGGTTCCGGAGATCCACCCGTTTCAGGTACGAGAGCGCCAGGATCACCCCGTCGCAGACCGCGGCCGCTTCCTGGAAGGTCAGGTTGGCCGGCTTGACGGCCAGAGGAGCGCTCTCCGGCAGGCAGCCGAACTCGGCGTGTGCGCCGGCGGTCATCGCGC
>DASZKM010000222.1:0-4512 GCA_035947055.1 Actinomycetota bacterium | reverse complement strand
GGCGGGATCGAAGATGGCCCAAGCCGTCGCGATGTACATCCCGGGGTCGTGGAACGAGCGAGATCCCCCATCCCAGAACAGGCTCGGGGCGGGGCCCTGGGGCACGCGACCCTGCAGCGGCTGGATCGCGACATCTGCGGGCGTTTCTGGCCGGAGCGTGATGTCTCCGGGACGGCCGGCCAGACGCACGCTCACCTCGGTCGGAGCGGAATCGGCGAGCAAGTGGACTGTGTACGTGCCGGCGGTGAGAAAGCCAGCCCCGAGTCGTTCGTTCTCGTCGAACCACTCGCCGCCGGAGTACGAGAACACGTGTACCGGCGAGGGTGAGCATCCGCCCTCGTCGCACAGCGCCGTCGGCCCCAAGCGAGAGATCAACAGCGCCCCGCCCTCGCCGGCCGGAACGTCTTCAACGAACACGACCCCTCCGTAGCGCCCCGGCTTGGCGATGTTGACCGTGGGTTCGAGCACCGCCGCGCCAGAGGGCACCCGGACACGCATCGTGGCCGACCGGCTGCCAGTGATCACCGTCGTCCCGCACAGCTCCACGGGTTCCTGGAGAGCGGGACGGTCCTCCGGCTCCAGGTCGCAGATGCTGGCCGCCCCGGCGGGAGCCTGCGGCAGCACTGAAGTGAGTAGGAGCCCCGCTGCAACCGCCGCCTTCATGCCCATCGTTGTCTCCGCGGTCAGATTGGCGGCCGACTGGGTCGACGCCTTTGGGCAGATGCATGAAATCCCCAGGTCACGGCGCCGAGTCGTCCCCCGCAGAGAAGGAAAAAGGTGCCCTTCCCTCGAATCCATAACCAGCCCGCACAGGCGGGAACTGCCGGGACGAGAGGAATGCTCATGCGCCGAACGATCCTCGGGGGCTTCGTTACCACGGTCCTCACGCTGTTGGCCACGCCGGGAACCGCGACCGAACAAGACCAAGAATGGCGACTGACCCCCGGCGGCTGGGCTTCCGGGGCCGTGGAGTACATCAGGACGGTCCCCTTCGAAGCGGGAACCGGGATCGACGCCGTCCTGCACGGCAAGTACCTGTACACCACCTCCTGGCGATCGTTCTCGATCTACGACGTGTCCAGCGCTCTCAACCCCCAGCTGCTGAGTCAGACACCTACGCCCGGGCAGCTCATCAACGAGAACCCACAGACCAACGGCAAGATCCTGCTGCTGTCCAACGACAACATCGGGCGCACGCTGGACATCTACGACGTCAGCAACAAGGCGGCTCCCGCGAAGATCGCCAGCTACGCGGACCTGGAACGGAACCACATCTGGGAATGCGTGCTCGATTGCGAGTACGCGTACGGCGCAACGGGGGCCATCCTGGACCTCTCGGACCCGGCCAAGCCACAGCGGGTCGGAAACTGGACCGCAGCGAAGCGGCCCACCGGAGGATTTCACTCCATCGAAGAGGTTGCCCCCGGGTTGGTCCTCACCGGGTCGAGTCCCATGCTCCTGCTCGACGCTCGGACCGATCCCGCCAATCCGGTGCTCCTCGCGGAGCTCAAGCCGAAGACCACGAAGCCCCCGCGCCCCTACGTCATCATCGGCGGGGCGCCGAACTCGCTGCCCGCTCGGGTGGCCTGGCCGTCGGACGCAACCAGTCGCTACGTCCTGGTGTCGATGGAGACGCCGTTCAGCGGGGACTGCGCCGAGCATTCCGGATCGTTCCTCACCTACGACAGCCAGGGATGGAACGAGCCCGGTTTCGATGGGTTCGAGCAGGTCGACGAGTACCGGATGACCGACAACGGGCTTCCGAACGAGGGCTCCGCCCCCGTCAACTTCTTCGGCTGCACCTCATACGGACTCGACGTCAACGGCTCGTACGACACCAACGGGCTGGTCGGCACGGCCTGGTTCGAGCATGGGACACGGGTCCTTCGAGTCGGGGGGGACGGAAAGCTCAGCGAGGTCGCCGGGTTCGTGGGTCACGGCGGGAACGCGGTCCGGCCGGTGTGGCGGAATGACGAAGTCCTCTACGTCATCGACTTCCACCGCGGCATCGACGTGCTGTACGTCAACGACGAGGGCTGACGCTCTCCGGGTCCGCGAGGGCGTGCGCTACGCGGACTTGATCCTGGTGACGTAGAAGCCGGCGCTGCCGTCGTTCGAGAAGATGTATCCCGGCACCTTGGCGTACTGCTTCGCCGCCCACGTGCTCGCGGTGTCGGTGGGGATCATGTAGCCGGTCTCCACCAGGCCCACGCCGTTGCTGCCCCATGACAGCGCGGGGCCCGGCTTGGGAGTCCCGTCGGCGTTGTACAGACCAGCGAAGCTGAACGTTCGCGTCCCCAGCACGTACCAGCCCAGGGTCAACGACTCCCCGTCCGGGTTGAGCTCCATCACGTGCGACGTGCAGCCGCCCACACGGGTCGGGCCCGGAACCTCGCCCAGGTTGCGGCCGATCACCGGTCCACCGCCTGCTTCCGCGGCGCCGAGGAGCACCGGGTTGGCCTCGTTTCTGATGTCGTAGGCGTAGATGGCCCCGCCCGGGCACGGGAACGGAGCGCCGCCCCCGGCCTCGTCGCCCAGGAACAGGAATGCCTTGTCCCGGGTGACCAACGTGTCGTGTCCGATGGTCCCCCCGGGGGGGACGATCGTGCTGATCAGCCTGGGCTCGACCGGGTTCGAGGTATCCACGATGCGGTACTGGGAGATGCCAGCCATGTACGCCCGGGTGCCGTCATCGCTGAACCGGATGTCGTGGGGTGCATTCCCGGGCGTGGCCCATGTCTTGACCAGCTTCGGATTGGCCGGGTCCGTGATGTCGTAGATGGGGACCTCGGCGTTGGTGCCGCTGTCCGTGGTGGCGTTCGACGTGGAGATGTACAGGTAGTCGCCGCTGGGATGGATGGTGTTGTTGTGAGAGCCGGACGTCTCGGGGGCCAGACCCACGACCTGCGGGTTGTAGACGTTGGTGAGATCGACGATCGCCGAGCCGTTGGCCAGCGTCCTTCCGGTGACCGTCCTGCACGAACCGCTCCCCTGCTTGGCGACGGCGGCCACCATCCCGTCCCTCGTTACCTGGACGTCCCCCTGGTTGATCTTGCAGTTGGGAACCGTGGCCGCGACGTAGGGCTGCTCGGGGTTCGTGATGTCCACGATCCGTGGACCGAGGCCGGGGCTTCCGACCAGCGAGAAGTGCCGCTCCACCGGCTCCAGCGGCGTGACCATCGTGCCGTCCGGGGCCTTGTATGTGGCCAGCGTCCGGCTGAAGAACTCCAGGTCGGTTCCCCCTCCCGGGATCTGAGCCACCAGCTCCAGGTTCGGGCTCGACCGCGGAGCGTCGTCGGAGGCCGCGGCCCAGGAGGGCGCGGCCAGCATCGTGACGGCTCCCAGCAACGCCAGTGGGCGTCTGGCGATCATGTTCTTCTCCCTTCGGGCTGCGGGGCTAGAAGGGGGCGTTCACGACCGTGTAGTCGGCCAGCTTCTCCGGCTCGATGTTGAAGATCATCCCCGAGGGCGCCTCGGTGGCGTCGTACACGAACAGCGCGGCCTCCGTGGCCAAGCCCGTCCCCATGACCTGGAACCGGATCTGGTGCTCCTTGTCCGGTCCCAGCGGGACCCCGGCCTGCTCGAGGGCCGTGTACAGGTCCACCGCTGCGAAGTCGATCCGCCTGACGGCCGCGCCGCCGGGGGTCCGCTTCACCTCGGCGCCGCCGGTCTCGAAGATGTTCTGGCCGTCGACGAGAAGACGGGCGTTCACGGCGAACGTGGGAAGCGACTGCGCGTCCTCGACGGGGTTGAACAGGTACATGGTCACGGCCAGGTTGTCGAAGTCGCCGGTGAACTTGCCGTCGAACGTTGCCGTCCCCGCCGGGTCGAACGCGGAGCCGCCCTGGTGGAGGGCGCTGCTGGCGAAGTACCCGCCGCCGTTTCCGGTGGCCGCGGACCCCGCCGGCTTGGTGGTGTTGAACGTGGGGAAGGTGCCGGTCTGAGCGGCCGCGTTCCCCAGCTTGACCGCGCCGGCGTGGAACCAGGTGTCCTGGCGGCATACTTGGACGTCGTCGGTGGTGATGTCGGGTGTGTCGGCGCCACGGATCAGCCGGCAGGACGCCTCCTGGGCGCCAGCCGGCAGGCCGAAGGACGCTACGAGGGCAGCAATCGCGAAGATGCGCACGAAGCGGGCCATGTCTACCTCCTGGGCGATTCGGTTGCTTACTACTACGACGTCCGGGGGGCCTTCTCCTGCTCCGGGATTTCCCCCGGGATTTCCCGCCTAGCGGCTCTCGTCCTCCCCCTCGCCGCCGATGGCCAGCAGGGCCTCCCGGGCCTCCTGCTCCGTCATGTCCCCGCCTGCGCCGTCCCCGGCCTCCGCCATCTCTGCCTGCTCCCGCTGGCGGGCCAGCCAGTACTCGGGGATGGCCTCCGGCCGGATCTTGGCCGTGATGTTCCGGTACCGGCCCAGCCCCGTTCCGGCGGGGATCAGCTTCCCGATGATCACGTTCTCCTTCAGGCCCAGCAGCGGATCGGACTTCGCGCTGATCGACGCGTCGGTCAGCACCC
>DASZKM010000221.1:0-8740 GCA_035947055.1 Actinomycetota bacterium | reverse complement strand
CTTCGGGCCCCACCGCGTCGGCGGCCACGGTGGCGGTCATCGACGAATCGATGCCGCCGGACAACGCCACCACCACCTCGGCGAAGCCGTTCTTGCGGACGTAGTCGCCGACACCCAGCACCAGGGCCCGGTACACCTCCTCAGGGCCTTCAGGCCAGGGCTCCCGCTGGGGATCGGGCATGGGTGCCGACCCATTCGGTTCCCCCGGGATGTCCACGATCAGCAGGTCTTCCTCGAACTGGTCGGCGTGCCACACGGGCTCGCCTTCGGGGGACACCACGACGCTGCCCCCGTCGAAGACCAGCTCGTCCTGCCCGCCCACGCAGTTGACGTACACGATCCACGCCCGGGTCTCCCGGGCCCGGGCCGCACAGATGTCCAGCCGTTCCCTCGACTTCCGCCGGTGGTACGGCGATCCGTTGATGTTGGGGATGACCTGCACGCGCCCCTCGTACTCATCGAACGGCGGCCCGGAACGCCAGGCGTCCTCACAGATGGAGATGCCGAGGCTGGCATCGGCCACGCGCACCGCACAGCCCACCGCGCCCGGGACGAAATAACGCTGTTCGTCGAACACGCCGTAGTTCGGGAGCTTGTGCTTGTGGTAGCTGGCCTCGACGCGTCCGGTGCGAAGCAGCGCCGCGGCATTGTGCAGCCCACGCTCGGATCGGTCGACGAAGCCCACCAGGACGGCCGGGGAATCGGTCGCCCGTCGGGCGAGCTCCTCGAGGGCCTGGAGGTTGTCCCGCACGAACTCCGGCCGAAGAACCAGGTCCTCGGGGGGGTACCCGGGAACGGCCAGCTCCGGGAAGCACACCAGGTCGGCGCCGTGGCCCCCCGCCTCCCGGGCCCAGGCAGCCATCTTGTCGACGTTCCCTTCCAGGTCGCCGACGGTGAGATTCAGCTGGCCGAGGGCGATCCGCACGATCTCAGGGTATCGGGGACCGGACCCCACTGCCCTCGGGAGATGTCCCGACACGACTGCCCAAAGAACTAGTTAAGTCTGCCTAGTCACCCTGCCGATAACCCTATTGGGGAACGAGACCTACAGAGCAACGAAAGGAGCTTCACCCTGCGCGTCCTCGCTCGGCTGCTGGCCCTCGGAACCGTCGCCACCGTCCTGTTGGTGGCGCCGGCCGCCACCGCTCAGGTGGACCGCTGCGTCGCGGACCCTGCCAGCTGCTTGCCCACCGTCGAGGTGGACCCATGTGTCGCGAATCCCGCGAGCTGTGTTCCAGACGTACCCGATCCCGACCCATGCATCGCGAATCCCGCGAGCTGTCTTCCAGACGTACCCGATCCCGACCCATGCGTCGCGAATCCGACGAGCTGCCTGCCGGCGCTCGGCGCAGGTGACGGTCCCTCCGGTGAGCTGCAGCCGGCCAGCGAGGAAGCCGTACCCCGGCGAGGGGATCCTGGCGATGAAGACGCGGCCCCGGTTCCAGTGGTGAGCGGTGTGCGGGACACACGGCCGGGGGGCGGAGGCGGCGCCGGTGGGGGGAGGCCCGGGCCCGTCTTGGCCGGCCCTGCAACTCCGGTGGCGGCGGAGTCCGACGTTCTGGTTCCGGCGGAGGCGCCCTCTGCGCCGAACACGTTGGACGGAACGATCGGGGATCTGACGCAGGCCGTTCAGGACTTCGCCTTCCCGCTGCTGCTGATCGCGGTGGTCAGCGTGTTCCTCGGCATCCAGAGCCGCATCGACCGTAGGGATCCAAAGCTCGCCCTTGCGCCCGTGGACTCCCGCCACGACGTGGTCGAGTTCCGGTGACGCTGGAGCGCCCTTCCGAAGAGATCGTCTCGCTGGCCCGGCGGATGGGCTTCCTGCAGGCCCTCCGAGTGGCCATGGCCGTCGTGGCCGTGGGGTTCGCCGCGTTCGCGCCGGCCGCCGCACTGGACCTGTTGCCGTTGGTGGCTCCGGTGACCGCTGCGTACCTGGGTCTGGCCGCGGCGACGGAAGCCGTGCGCCGCCGCCTCGGCGGCCGGGGGCTCCGAGTACTGACCACGATGCTGCTCGTCGACGGGGCGTACATCGCCTGGGTGATGTACGCGACGGGAGGATCCCAGTCGCTCCTCCGGTTCCTGGTCTTCGTTCACATCGTGGCGGTGTCGTTGGCCGCCTCGTACCGGACCGGCTTGAAGGTCGCTCTGTGGCACTCGCTGGTGTTCTTCGTGGTCTACCTCCTGCAGATCGAGGGGATCATCCGACGGGTCGAGATGCTGTCGGAGGAAGCGTTCCGGACCCAGTCGATCTGGCTGATCACCGCGTTCTGGCTGGTGGCCATCGTGACGGCAGTGTTCTCTGCCCTGAACGAGCGAGAGCTGCGGCGACGACGGACGGATCTCGAGGCGCTGACGGAGATGGGGGAAGACCTGGGGCGACTGTCCAGCCCGGGGGAGATCGCCGGGGTGTTCGTGGACAAGGTGTGCGCCGCGTTCGGGTTCCGCCGGGGACTGGTGGTCGGGATCGTGCAGGGCGACCTCCAGGTCCTGGCATCGTCCGGTCTCGACGCGGAGGCTCCTCAGATCGAGTCCGATCAGCCACCCGCGGTGGTCAGCCGGGCCTGGCAGAAGCGCCATCCCCTGCTGGTGAAGGGTCTGGCGCCGAGGGCCGATCGCGACCTCGACCGCCTGTTGCCGGGTGCGCGGAACGTCGTCGTGGTGCCGATGTTCGCCGATGCCGAGCCGCTGGGCGCCCTGGTCGTGGAACATGGCAGCCGCCGGTCGTCGCGGATCGAGCGCAGGGTGGTCACCATGCTCGAGCAGTTCGCCATCCACACGTCGCTTTCCCTGCGGAACGCCATGCTGCTGGAGCGGGTCCGGTTCCTGGCCGAACGCGATCCCCTGACCGGGGCGGCCAACCGGCGGACGTTCGAGCGGGAGCTGGAGCGGCTGCTCTCCCACGCCGACCGAAGCGGAGAACCCATCACGCTGGCCATGCTGGACGTCGATCACTTCAAGTCGTTCAACGACCGGTTCGGCCACCAGGCCGGAGACGAGGTCCTCCGTCAGGTGGCGGCGGCCCTCGACTCGGAGTGCCGGGACTTCGACATGTCGGCCCGGTACGGGGGCGAGGAATTCGCCGTCATCCTGCCGATGTGTACGACGGATCAGTCCGTAGGTACTGCGGAGCGTCTCCGGACCGCCATCGGCAAGATCGATGTCCCCGCCCCGGTCACCGCCAGCGCCGGGGTGGCCACGTATCCCGACAACGCCACCGATGCCGAGTCGCTGATCAAGGCGGCCGACGAGGCGCTGTATGCCTCGAAAGAAGCGGGGCGCGATCGAGTGACGCCCTCCGGCCGCCGGGTGGGCCTGCGCGCCGTTCCCGGCCGCGGGAAGCACACCCGGCCGTCGCGCAAGCCCACCGCCGGGGCCGGTCGTAAGTCGGCGAAGTCGGCGAAGTCGGCGAAGTCGGCGAAGTCGGCTCGAGCCCGGTAGCCCGGCTACAGGATCGGGAGGTAGCGCTCGAGCTCGTACGGCGTCACGTACGCCTTGTACGCGTCCCACTCCTCGCGCTTGTTCCGCACCAGATAGCCGGTCACATCGGGTCCCAGGGCTTCATGCAGCACCTCGGAACCTTCCGCGACGGCGATGGCCTCGTGCAGGTTCTCGGGGAGTGGCTCGATCCCCGCCTCGCGCCGTTCTTCCTCACTCATCTCGTAGATGTTGTTGGAGGCTTCCGGCGGCAGCTCGTACTCCTCCTCCACCCCTTTTAGCCCTGCGGCCAGCATGCAGGCGAAGGCCAGGTACGGGTTGCAGGCGGGGTCGGGGGACCGGAGCTCGATCCGGGCGGCCTGCTCCTTGCCCGGCTTGTACATCGGGACCCGGACCAGCGCGGAGCGGTTCCGCCGGGCCCAGCAGACGTACACCGGAGCCTCGTAGCCGCGCACCAGCCGCTTGTACGAGTTCACCCACTGGTTCAGGACCAGCGTGATCTCGCGGGCGTGGCGGAGGATCCCGGCGATGTAACCCCGGGCCACCTTGGACAGGTGGTACTCGTCGGTGGCGTCGAAGAACGCGTTCCGGTCGCCTTCGAAGAGCGACTGGTGGGTGTGCATCCCCGAGCCCTGGATGCCGAACACCGGCTTGGGCATGAACGTCGCATACACGCCGAATTCCTGGGCCACCTCCTTGACCGTGAGCCGGTACGTCATCACGTTGTCGGCCATCGTCAGCGCGTCGGTGTACCGCAGGTCGATCTCGTGCTGGCTGGGAGCGTCCTCGTGGTGCACGTACTCGACGGGGATCCCCATGGCCTCCAGGTACTCGACGGTGCGCTTGCGGTACCCCGTGGCCACGTCCAGCGGGGTGAGGTCGAAGTACCCTCCGCGGTCCAGCACCTCCGTGCCGGCGTGGTCCTTGAAGTAGAAGTACTCGAGCTCCGGTCCGACGTAGAACGTGAACCCGCGGTCCGCGGCCCGCCGGAGCTGGCGCTTGAGCACCGACCGGGGATCGCTGCCCGCCGCGGTGCCCTCCGGCGTGAGGACGTCGCAGAACATCCGGGCCACGTGCTCCTCGGACTTCCAGGGGATGATCTGGAATGTCGAGGGATCTGGGCGCGCGACCATGTCGGATTCCTGGATACGGGCGAACCCTTCGATCGAGGAGCCGTCGAAGCCCATACCCTCGCTGAAGGCAGTTTCCAGCTCCTGGGACGTGATCGCGAACGACTTCAGGAACCCCAGGACGTCGGTGAACCAGAGACGGATGAACCGGATGCCCCGTTCCTCCACCGTGCGCAGCACGAACTCCGCTTCGTTCGACAGGGTCATGCGGTGAGGGTAACGAGACGATTCTGGGAGGCGGTTACGGGGGCGTTAAATCTGAAGCGGGAGGGAGCGCCCCGGGAGGAGGACCGGGGCGCTCCCTCGTTGCCCGCTATGCCTGGGGTAGGTAGCCCGAGGCAATATTCGTGGCCAGGAGCTCCAGCGAACCCTCTCCCGGCGCTGCTTCGCTTCCGCCTTCCTGCCCGTCCCGGTTGAAGAAGGCGATCTCCAGATCCGTGAGGGTCGGACCGCCGGCCCAGTTGTGGACCAGCACCCGGTAGTGACCGGTGGGAAGACGTCCCGCGGTCAGGACCTCCTTGTCCAGGTCTCCGCTCTCACCCGCGGTGATGTCCGTCCAACCGCCGTCCGCCTGCTTCTGCAGGTAGAGGTCCAGGTCGGCCGGCGTGAGCGGGGTGGCCAGGATGTCCATCCGAGCGTTGTCGTATCCCTCCTTGATGTCGAACTCGAACCCGGCCGCCGTGATGGGCTCCGCCTTGTTCCCGGCGCCCGGTGCGGGCACCACGACCTGGCCCTCGATGCCCGGCTGGGCCGGGCCCGGCGGAGGCTCAACCGGGTACGTCTCGTGTAGCCGCACGTCGTTGTAGAGCCTTGCCCCACTGGCGATCGGCAGCGAGTAGTGGCTCTTCTCCGGGCCGGTGTAGATGGTGATGTTCCGGTCCGAGCCAAACGTCGCGTGGTGAGGAGTCCTGGTGCTCACCTCGACCACCAAGCTCTGCCCGGCGGGGACCCAGTGGGCCATCGTGAAGCACTGCGTGTCCAGGCCCATCTCCTGGCCGGGGATCACCGGCGCGACCGTCTTCACCCCGTTCCGCAGCTGGGGCTGGATGGCGCAGTAGTTCATCGGCTCCCGGACGGTGGCTCCCTCCGCGTTCTGACCCTTCCGGAGCAGCGTCACCGTGAGGTGCTGGATCTGACCGGTGCTGACGGAGGCATTGAGCTGCATCTCCGGCACTCCCAGGAACAGGGTGTCCTGCGCCAGCGGCTCGGATTCGAACGTCAGCGTTCCCTGCCCGACGTGGGCCAGGACCCCGTTCGCCGTGGTCCCGAAGGTCTTCGAGGCTGGCGCTGCCGGCGCCGCGAAGTCCAGGGACATGTCCGAGGCGTCCAGGTACAGGCTCTGGATTGCGTCCGGCGAGCCCCAGCCCTTTGCCGTGAACACGGGGCCACCGACCTTCTCCGGATGGACGACCTGGGTCACACTCATCGGCGCCCGGCCGTTGAGGAAGACCTCGACGGCCGGCCCGGTGTCGACGTTGCGCCTCATGAGGTGCTTGTCGAACCAGGCGTGCAGGGCGTACTGGAACTGGTCGAACCGGCAGGTTGGGTGCAGCACGCGGAAGCCGTAGATGCCCCCGCACCGGCCGTTGGTCGACCCGTGGTCCCACTGTCCGATCCACACCTTGTCGCCCGCCCGCATGCCGCGGTCCGCGAAGAACCACTCGGCGGCGGGGATCCGCGCGGCGTTGTCGTTCACGCCGTGGACCATGAAGATCGGGATGTTCGCCTTGGCCGCGCCGTCACTCCAGTCTCGGAGCGCGTGCCACTGCTCGTACTGGCCGGTCACCTGGCCGCTGCCCGCGGTCAGCGCCGAGTTCTGCATCCCACAGCCGAACTGCGGGTTGGGCTTGTTCTCCCAGTTGTCGCCGGTCGGCCCGCTCGACAGGGGAGGCGCGGGCGCCCCGGGCGGCATGTCCCGCTGGATGGCCAGGGCCTCGTACGCGTACATGGGGCCAACCCACTGCAGGTTGTACGGAACGCCCGCCTGGAACTGGTGGTCGTACATCGACGCCAGACCGGCGCTGGGGACGATGGTCGCCAGGCCCTTCGGCGCCTGGGCCGCGGCCACGGAGGGCGTGGATCCGACGTAGGAGTGCCCGGTCATCCCGACGCGGCCGTTCGACCAGGGCTGAGAAGCCAGCCACTCGATGACGATCTTCAGGTCGCTGGCATCCTTCTGCCCGAGATGGTCCAGGCAACCCGTGGACCGGCCGGTGCCGCGCAGGTCCATCATGGCCACCGCGTACCCCCGGGGCGCGAAGTAGCCGGTCAGGCCGAGCTTCTTGCCCGATGCGTCCACGGGGTCGGGGAAGATCCGCGTTCCGTCCCGGTCGGCCAGCGTGCCGTGGTACGGGCTGGCCTCCAGGATGACCGGCAGCTTGCCCGTCTTCCGGGCGGAGTACTGGGCCGGGTCCGGCCGGACGATCTGCACGTACAGCTTCTCGCCGTCAGCGGCGGAAAGTCGGTAGGTCTCTCTGACCGTCTGCGGATAGCGCACCGCGGACAGCTTGCTCCGCATCCTGATGTAGTCCTGGGGGGCCCCTGCCTTGAGGCGGCTCCACGTGGGGCTTTCCGGTGCTCCGCCGGCCGGGGCGGCGGCCAGCGCCACAGTGGCGCCCGCGGCCAGAGTCACGGCCAGCACGGCGCCCAGTCGTCTGATGCTCCCTCCTCGCATGCTCGTTCCTCCTCCTCGTTGTTTGTGCACCTGCACAAAGAGTTCGCCATTCCTGGGCCCGTTCCTTCTCGGGATGGAGATTTTTTTTGGGCATCCGCCCAAGGGGTTTCCGGGGCTACCATTGGCTCATGGGTACGGAGGCCGACAGGGCGCTGAAGGAGGCCGAGGAGCGCGGTGTCCGGTTCGTGCGCCTTTGGTTCACGGACGTCTTGGGCTTCCTGAAGTCGTTCGCCATCCCCGTGGAGGAGCTGGAGAAGGGGTTCCGGGAGGGGATCGGCTTCGATGGTTCCGCCGTGGATGGCTTCGCCAGGGTGGAGGAGTCAGACGTCCTGGCCCGCCCCGACCCCCGCACGTTCCGCGTCCTCCCGTGGCCGGAGGACGAGCCGGTGGCCCGGATGCTGTGCGACATCACGCACCCTGATGGGACCCCGTTCGAGGGCGACCCTCGCCACGTCCTCCGGCGGATGCTGGGCCGAGCCGCGGAGATGGGCTTCCGGGTGCAGGCCGCTCCGGAGGTGGAGTACTTCGTGTCCCGGTCGGCGGACCGCTTCGAGCCGCTCGACCAGGGCGGCTACTTCGACCTCACAACCGCGGAGGTCCCCGACGAGCTGCGAACCCGGACGGTGGCCGGACTGGAGCAGCTGGGCATCGCCGTGCACATGCTTCACCACGAGGATGCCCCCAGCCAGCACGAGATCGATCTGGTCCCCGCCGAGGCGCTCGACGTGGCCGACGCGGTGATGGCGGTGCGGCTGGTGGTCAAGGAAGCCGCACAGGAGCTCGGGCTGCACGCCTCCTTCATGCCCAAGCCCGCCGCGGGCATCCAGGGATCGGGGATGCACACCCATCTCTCGCTGTGGGAGGGCGAGCGCAACGCGCTGTTCGATCCCACGGCCGACTCCAGGCTGTCGAAGGTCGGTCGGTCCTTCGTGGCCGGGTTGCTGGAGCACGCCCCGGCCATCACGGCCGTCACCAACCAGTGGGTGAACTCCTACAAGCGCCTGGTCCCCGGTTTCGAGGCGCCCGTTCACGTGTGCTGGGCCCGGCGGAACCGCTCGGCATTGGTCCGCGTCCCGGCCGACCGCCCCGACGAGGAACGGGCGTGTCGGATCGAGTACCGGGCCCCGGACCCGGCGTGCAACCCCTACCTGGCCCTGGCGGTGATCGTGGCCGCCGGGTTGGACGGCGTCTCCCGGGACCTGGAGCCGCCCGCAGAGGCCACCGAGAACCTCAACGAGCTGTCCGACGACGAGCGGCGGGCGGCAGGGATCGCCTCGCTGCCCGACACGCTGTTGGACGCCGTGCACCGTATGGAACGCTCCGAGCTCGTGGCCGACGCACTCGGCGAGCACGTCTTCGAGTGGTTCATCAGGAACAAGCGCGAGGAGTGGGGACTCCACCGCACCCACGTCACTCCCCTGGAGATCGAGCGGTCGTTCCCGATCCTTTGACCCCGCCCGCAGGCCCGTGACCCCGCCCGCAGACCCGTGACCCCTCGCCC
>DASZKM010000220.1:0-10971 GCA_035947055.1 Actinomycetota bacterium | reverse complement strand
CCGGCTCCCATCCCGCTGACTGAAGCCCCAAGATCAGCAGGACTTCTCTTTCTCCGCCGCGCACAGGTCGTCACCTGGACCTCCGCGCGCGGAGTCCTTTCCACCGCCACCCTTCAGGGTGTCGGCCTTCTTGCCCCCGCGGAGGGAGTCGCTGCCCCCGCCCCCGCGGGCGTTGTCGCGGCCCCCGCCGCCGGCGAGGACGTCCTTGCCGCCGCCCCCGCGGAGTGTGTCGGGACCGCCCCGACCCCGGAGGGTGTCGCGTCCGCCGAACCCGCAGATCTGGTCGGGCCCACGGGTCCCGATCAGGATCTCTGACCGGTTTGCGTTGGGCCGGTTGCGATCGCACAGGCCGGTCCGCACGCGGCGGCCGCCCGGAGGCGGAGGCGGAGGCGGAGGCGGAGGCGGCTGAACCGCAGCCTCTCCAGCCGATGTCGTGGACAGGAGGATCTTGTCCAGCTGGCAGTTGTCGCCCTCTCCGCCGGCACCCGCGGTCACGTCACCGCGGCAGTCACCGGTACCCGTCGTGATCCCTTCAGCATTCAGCTGGTCGTTGAACTCGATGGCCGAAGCGCCCCAGTGGTTGTTGGCGTTCGGAACACCGACCGAGATCGCCCAGCAGTCGCCGCCGGGAGCAACCGGAGCACTGGCGTGGCATCCGGTCCCCCCACCAGGAGTCGGTGAGGTGTCCGTGCCGTTGTGGGTGCACCCACCCACGCCGGCGCCGGGGTTCTCGTTGTTCGGGGTCTCGTCGTCGGACTGCACGTCCATGCAGATGCCGACGGCGTCGGCCCCACCGGCCGTGGTGAACACGATGAAGGTCGTGTTCTCACCGATCTTGAGCCCCGCTCCGTGCACGTCATCGCCGGTGAACGTCCGAGACGTGGTGACCACCGCAGCGATCCGGCCATCCGTGGTGACGGCGTGGTCGGTGGTGCTGGAGGAGTCATCCATGTGGACGTTGGCGATGCACGGCGTCACGGCAGGGGTCACCCCAGGTGCGCAGGTGCCCTCCGTGTTGGGCTGCACAACGTCATCGGGGATGCAGTGGCTGGCGTCCGCCGGCGGTCCTCCCGCCCTGGCGTCCGACGCGCATGCGATTCCCCAGATGTCCCGGTTGTTGTTGGTCTGGCTGGTCGTCGGGATGTTGTACGTGCCGCTGAACGCCAGCGCCTGTCCCTCGCCCGGAGGCGTGGGGGCCGGGTCACCGGCGGTGTCGGTGGCGATCGGCGCGCACTGGCCGCCGGCCGCACCGGTGGCGAACGGGTTGGCCTGGTTCGCGCAGTCGTACCACTCGTAGAACGCCGTCTGGCCATCGGCCACGGCCCGGAGCTCCTCGGCCTCGCCGAATCCGTCCTCGGCGTCGGAGAGGATCTCCGCTTCCTTGCTCTCCCCGCCGGCCACGTCCGGGCCGTGCGCCGCGAATCCGGCGGAGCCGTCCCCGTTGTGCTCGTCGGGATGGAAGTTGGCGTTGTTGTCGGGGGGCGTGTGTGCGCTGGTGGGCGTGGCCAGGAGGGTCAGGGACCCAACCATGGTACACGCCACGAAGACCCCCCAGATCTTGCGGTGTCTTTTCTCCTGCATGCTGTCTCCTCTCTGACTCGTCCCGGCACACGCCGGGTGCTGTCGACAGCTCCTACCTCTTTCAACGACCCGGCGGTGCTTGGGTCCGCTGGGAATGTCACACCGGACACACACTCCGAAAAAAGGAGCCGGCCCCCGAAGGAGCCGGCTCCCCATCCCGCTGACTCATGCCCCCAGATCAGCAGGACTTCTCGATCTCCGCCACGCACAGGTCGTTGCCGGGACCGCCGCGCGCGGAGTCCTTTCCGCCGCCACCCTTCAGGGTGTCGGCCTTCTTGCCCCCGCGGAGGGAATCCTTGCCCCCACCCCCGCGGGCGTTGTCGCGGCCCCCGCCGCCGGCGAGGACGTCCTTGCCGCCACCCCCGCGGAGCGTGTCGGGACCGCCCTTACCGCGCAGGGTGTCCTTGCCGCCGAAGCCGCAGATCTGGTCGGGGCCGTTGGTCCCGATCAGGATCTCGTTCCCGTTGGCGCCCGAGCGGTTGCGGTTGCACAAGCCGGTACGCACCCGACCGCCGGGCGGTGGCGGGGGTGGTGGAGGAGGAGGCCCCACTACCGCCTCGCCGGCCGCGGTGGTGGTGACGTAGATCTTGTCCAGCTGGCAATCGTCACCGTCACCGTTGTCCGTGCTGCCGGCGCAGTCGCCGGTCCCGAACGTAGCTCCTTCCGGGTCACCGCCACCGGTGACGTCCTCGTCGTCGATCTCGATGAGCGAGACGCCGAAGACCGTGTTCTGGATGGGCACGCCCACGGGGACCGCCCAGCAGTCGCCACCAGCAGCGGTCGGAGCGCTGGCGTGACAACCCGACCCACCTCCAGGGGTAGGGGAGGTATCGGTCCCGTTGTGAGTGCACCCTCCGCCGTCGCCGTCCGGGGTAAGGTCGTTGGGCGTCTCGTCGTCCGAGAACTGGTCCAGGCAGACGTGAACGGCGTCGACGCCGCCGGCGCTGGTGAAGGCGATCACCGTAACGGCTTCCCCGTTCTTCAGCCCTGCGCCGTGCACGTTCGGGTGGGTGAACGTGTTGGACGGCGTCAGGAGCACCTGGATGCGGCCGTTCGTCGTGGCCGCGTGGTCACCCGTGGCGTGGGCGTTGTCCACGTGGACGTCGGCCACGCACGACTGGGCGATGGGCGTGGGGAACGCGCAGGCGCCCTCGAACGTGGTGGGAACGACATCGTTGGCCAGGCAGTGCGCGGTGTTCGCCGGTGGTCCGGGCGTGTTGTCGTTGCAGGCGAAACCGTAGATGTCACGCTCGCCCCCCGGCCCCGCCTCGTCGTTGACCAAGGCGAGGTCACTGTTGCTCGCTTGGGGGATGTCGTAGCTCGCGGAGAACGATGCTGCCGTCCCCTCCGCTGGTGGAGCCGGAGCGGGGTCCGGGGTGGGATCCGTGGCCGCCAGCTGGCACGCAGGACCGGCGGCCGTGGGATTGGCGCCGTCGTCGCAGTCGTACCACTCGTAGAGAACCGCCTGGGAGTCGGCCACCGCGCGAAGCTCGTACGTGGTGCCGAACCCGTCCTCGTGGTCGGCCAGGATCTCCGCTTCCTTTGTGTCCTGCCCCCCGCCACCGATGCCGGGGTCTCCCTCTCCGTTGTGCTCGTCGGGGTTGAAGTTCGTGTTGTTGTCCGGGGGAACGTGAGCCTGGGTGGGTGTCGCCGTCAGGGCGAACAACCCGAGCACGGTACAGGCCACGATGACCCCCCAGAGCTTGGGGTGTCGTGACTTCTCCATGGATGCACACTCCCTTCGCGGTCGTCCTGTCGGTTTCGATGGCCGTCGACAGCCTCTAATCATGAAAACGACCGGATCTTCGGAAGGTCCGTCCCGACTGTGTCACCCAGCACAGAAGTGATCCGTCCGCAGTGGGAAAATGTCGCCCAGCGCACAGAAGAGGGTGACCATACGAGGGAGCGAATCGTTTATACGAGGACGGCGGATGTCAGAAGCTCTGCGGGACGCGCGATGGCTTGTTCGCAACCTGAGCCATCACGACTCCGCTGACCTCACCGATGCGGCCCTCGAGGTCCTGGGATCATCGCTCGAGCGCCAGGAATTACCTCGCGGCCAGCTCCTCTTTGAGGAGGGAGAAAGCCCCCGAGGAGCATGGGCCATCCGCTCTGGCCGAGTCGACCTGTCCTCTCGGCTCGGTGGGAAGCGGTCCATCGTTCAGATCCTTCGGACGGGGGCCATCGCCGGCGACTATCCGATCCTCCTCGAATCGCCTTCTCTTTCGACGGCGCACGTGGGCGAGGAAGGGACGTTCTTGTTCCTCGCCGCTCGGACCCTTCGATCGCTGCTAAAGACGCACGGGGATCTGTCGTATCTGTGGCTCCATAACGTGGCCCTCGAGCTGAAAGACGCGCGGATCCGCATCCTCCAGCTGCTCGGGTCCGACCTGCCTCAATCCATCGCCCGGGTCCTGCTGAACGAGGAGGTCGACGGCCGCGTGGAGCTGACGCAGCTGGCCATCGCGGAGCTGCTCGGCGTTCAGCGAACCTCGGTCAACCGAGTCCTCATGGCGCTGCGGAGAAGCGGAGTCATCCGGGTGTCGTATGGAGCGGTGGCCATCACCGACCGTGAGGCGCTCAGCGCGATCGCGGTGGGGAACGGCGCTCCGGTAGAAGAGACCCCGCCTGCCGAACGAGCCGGATAGGGCCCGCAGAGCCCGGCCTCAGCGGTGGATCAGGGTTGCTCTGGTGGGGTGGCCTGCTGGCTGGCGGCGACCCGCCGGGCCAGACGCGACTTCCTGCGGGCTGCCGTACGGGGATGGACGGCCCGGCGTGCGGCGGCCTTGTCCAACAGCCGCCCTGCCTCCCGAAGACGGGTTGTCGCGCTCTCGGGATCGCCCGACTCGGCTGCGGTCACCACGTCCTTGGCCGCGCTCTTGAGCCTGGTGCGAACGGCCTTGTTGCGCACGCGGCGCCGCTCGTTCTGCCGGATCCGCTTGATCTGAGACTTGATGTTGGCCACGGGCGGCGATTCTAGCAGCCGCCTCGTTACGATGACCGCGTGACCGATCCCGCACGGATCCGGAACTTCGCCATCGTCAGCCACATCGATCACGGCAAGTCGACGCTGGCCGACCGGTTCCTGGACCTCACCCATGCCGTCCCTGAGCGGCAGATGCGCGAGCAGTTCCTGGATCGGATGGATCTGGAGCGGGAGCGGGGCATCACGATCAAGGCCCAGGCCGTCCGGCTCCGATACCCCCACGACGGCACCGAGCACGTGCTGAACCTCATCGACACGCCCGGCCACGTGGACTTCACCTACGAGGTGTCCCGGGCCCTGGCCGCGTGCGAGGGCGCCATCCTCCTGGTCGACGCGGCGCAGGGCATCGAGGCCCAGACGCTGGCCAACCACCACCTGGCCGAGGAAGCGGGGCTGGTCATCGTTCCCGCGGTGAACAAGGTCGACCTGCCTCAGGCCGATGTGCCGGAGGCGGTGCGGGAGATCGCCGAGCTGGTGGGGGTCGACGAGGCCGACGTCCTCCAGGTGTCTGCCAAGACGGGCCAGGGTGTCCCGGAGCTCCTCCAGGCGGTCGTGGAGCGGGTCCCGGCGCCGAAGGGGGAGCCCGACGGGCCGCTGCGCGCGTTGATCTTCGACTCGGCCTATGACCCGTACCGGGGGGTGGTCACCTACGTCCGGATCGTCGATGGTCAGATGCCGTCCCGGGCCCGGATCCGAATGATGGTCACGGGCCTGGAGTCCGAGTCCGAAGAGGTCGGGGCGTTCGCTCCCGATCCCGTGGCCGTGCCGTCGCTGGGTGTGGGCGAGGTCGGCTACCTGGTGGTGGGGGAGAAGGACGTTCGCCAGGCCAAGGTCGGCGACACCATCACGCTGACGGATCGCCCGGCGGACGAGCCCCTCCACGGGTACCGGGAACCCCTACCGATGGTGTGGAGCGGCCTGTATCCGCTGGAGGGCGGGGACTACCCGGCGCTGCGCACGGCCCTGGACAAGCTGCGGCTGTCCGACGCGGCGCTGGCGTTCGAGCCGGAGTCGTCGCGGGCCCTGGGGTTCGGATTCCGATGCGGGTTCCTCGGCCTCCTACACATGGACATCGTTCGCGAGCGCCTCGAGCGCGAGTTCGACCTCACGCTCCTGTCCACCGCGCCGAACGTGGCGTTCCGGGTGTGGAAGGGGGAGCGCGTGACCGACGTTCACAACCCATCTGAGATGCCGCAGCCGGGAACCTACGACCGGGTCGAGGAGCCGGTGGTGGTGGCCACCATCATCACCCCCGCCGCGCACCTCGGTCCGGTCATGGAGCTGTGCCAGGCGGCGCGCGGCTCCATGCAGGACATGCGGTACCTGGCGCCCGAGCGCGTGGAGCTCCGCTACCGGCTGCCGCTGGCCGAGATCATCTTCGAGTTCTTCGACCAGCTGAAGTCGCGGACACGTGGCTATGCATCGCTGGACTACGAGCACGTCGGGTACCAGGAGTCCGACCTGGTCCGGGTCGATGTGCTCCTCCACGGTGAACCCGTCGACGCGTTCTCCGCGGTGGTCCACCGCGAGAAGGCCGATCCGTACGGCCGGCAGATGGTGGAACGGCTTCGGTCGCTGATCCCCCGGCAGCTGTTCGACGTGGCCATCCAGGCGGCCATCGGCAATCGCATCCTGGCCCGGGAGACGGTCAAGGCGAAGCGCAAGGACGTCCTGGCCAAGTGCTACGGCGGCGACATCACCCGCAAGCGGAAGCTGCTGGAGCGGCAGAAGGCCGGGAAGCAACGGATGCGTCGCGTGGGGAAGGTCGACGTCCCCCACGAGGCCTTCATCGCCGCGCTACGCGTGGACCAGGGCGGGGGAGGCAAGCGATGACCACCGCCGCGGGCCTGTACGTGCACGTTCCCTTCTGCCTCATGCGGTGCGGGTACTGCGACTTCAACGCCCACGCCGGCCTCGACCATCTGAAGTCGCCGTACCTGGTCGCGCTGCGCAAGGAAGCCGAGACCGTCGCCCCGGCATGGAGCGGCGTCCCATTCGTCTCGCTGTTCCTGGGAGGAGGGACGCCGACCACGCTTCCGCCCGACGCCATCGGCCGGCTACTGGCGCATCTCCGATCGCGATTCGACATCGTTCCCGACTCGGAGGTCACGTGCGAGGCCAATCCCGACACGGTGGACCAGGCCTCGCTGGCGGCCCTACGGGCGGCCGGCGTGAGTCGTCTCTCCCTCGGTGTCCAGTCGTTCGACCCGACGGTGCTCGCCGCCCTGGAGCGGGTGCATCCGCCGGAGTCCGCCCGCGCCGCGTTCGCGGCTGCCCGGGCGGCGGGGTTCGGGTCGGTGAACGTCGACCTGATCTTCGGTGCGAACGCGGAGACCGCCGACTCTTGGCGGCGGACGCTGGAGGAGGCTGTCGCGCTCGAGCCCGAGCACCTGTCCTGCTACGCGTTGACCATCGAGCCGGCCACCCCGCTGGGGCGAAAGGTGGCTGCCGGTCTGGTCCCCGCTCCCGACCCCGACGTCCAGGCCGACCGGTACGAGGAAGCCTGCCGCGTTCTGGGCGCCGCGGGGTACCGCCATTACGAGGTGTCCAACTGGGCCCGGCCCGGCCACGAATCCGTGCACAACCTGGGGTACTGGGAAGGACGTCCGTACTTGGGGCTCGGCGCCGGGGCTCACTCACACCGGGACGGCCGGCGGTGGTGGAACGTGCGGCCGCCCCAGCGGTACATCGAGCTGGCCACCGAGGCCGGTACCTCCGTGGCCGGGGAGGAGGTCCTGGGGGCCGAGGACGTCCGCCTGGAACGCCTGATGCTGGGGCTCCGGGCGGCGGACGGTGTTCCCATCGCCTGGGTCGGACAGTCGGCTGCCGCGGATCAGGTCCGCCGAGGTCTGGCCGTCGCCGAGGACGACCGCCTCCGCCTGACCGAGCGGGGCATGTTCCTGGCGAACGACGTGGTTCTAGCACTCACCTCCTAGGAGTGCTAAAACTACGGGGAGGGGATTCATGACTGAGATCGAGGGGAGAAAGGCCCGGGTCCTGCGGATCCTGGTCGCCGAGCACATCCGGACGGGGGAGCCCGTCGGGAGCGGCGCGCTTGCCGCCCGGCACAAGCTGGGGGTCAGCCCGGCCACGATCCGCAACGACATGGCCAGCCTGGAGGAAGAGGGGTACCTATCGCAGCCCCACACCTCGGCGGGCAGGATCCCCACCGATCTCGGGTACCGGTTCTACGTGGACACGCTTCCTCGCTTGCCGTCCCTTGGCGAGCGGCAGGAACGGGCCATCGCCGAGTTCTTCGGGGAGGTCCCTCCCGATGTCGACGAGACCCTTCGGATGACCGCCTCCCTGCTTTCCCGGTTGACGCACTACGGCGCCGTCGCCCAGCCACCGGGTGCCACCCACGTGTTCATCGGCGGTGTGTCCAACATCGCCAGCGAGGAGACCTTCGAGCGCCGCGACACTGCCCAGCGCCTGCTGGAGACCCTGGAGGAGGAGGCCCCCGTGCTTCGGCTGCTGGGGACGATGTCCCGGGAGGGTGGTGTCGCCGTGCGGATCGGCCGGGAGAACCCCGTGGCGTCGATGCGCGAGGCGGCGATCGTGGTCGGCTCGTACCGGGCCCGGCGGAACATCCCAGGCGCGGTAGCGGTGATCGGGCCGCTCCGGATGCACTATCCGGAAGCCATCTCCGCGGTCCAGGCCGTGGCCCGGGGGCTGTCCCGGACCATCGGAACCCTCGCCGGGTAGGCGCGGGCCGTGGCCGAGCGTGACCTGTACGACGTCCTCGGGGTGTCCCGCGATGCCTCGCAGGACGAGATCAAGAAGGCGTACCGCCGGCTGGCCCGCGAGCACCATCCCGACGTGAACCGGGATCCCGACGCGGAGCGGCGGTTCAAGGAGATCGGGTTGGCCTACGAGACGCTGTCGGATCCGGCCAAGCGCCGGCAGTACGACATGTTCGGGGGCCAGGGCCTGACGCCGGACATGTTCTCGTTCGGCGACCTGGGCGACATCTTCGAGGCCTTCTTCGGACCGTCGCCGTTCGGGCCGCGGAGCGGCCGCCGGGCCACGCGGACCGCGGCGGGCCGTGATCTGCACGCCACGGTGGAGCTCACGTTCGAGGAAGCGGTGTTCGGGACCCAGAAGGAGCTTCGGATCGAGACGCTTCAGACATGTCCGCGGTGCCACGGAAGCGCCGCCGAGCCGGGCACGTCCCCCTCGCGGTGCACCACGTGCGGCGGATCGGGTCAGGTATCCGACCTCCGCCAGAGCGTGTTCGGGACGGTGATGACGGCCCGGACCTGTGGGACATGCCGCGGAACTGGCGAGGAGATCGCCTCCCCGTGCCGTGATTGCCGGGGCGACGGCCGCATCCCCCAGGTCCGCGCCGTCACCATCGAGGTCCCCGCGGGCGTGGCCGAGGGCATGGAGCTGAGGATGGAGGGCGGCGGGGAAGACGGCCGCCGGGGTGGGCCTCCCGGCGATCTGTACGTGGCGCTGTCCGTCGCGGCGCACGACGTGTTCCGCCGCCAGGGACAGGACCTGGTCTGCGTCCTGGAGACTCCCCTGACGACGGCCCTTCTGGGAGGCGACGTGGAGATCGAGACACTGGACGGTGTCGAGACGCTGTCGATCCGGCCTGGAACCCGCGCCGGCTCGGTGCTGCGCGTTCGCGGGAAGGGCATCCCACATCTCGGCCGCCGCGGTCGCGGCGACCTGCTGGTCCAGGTGGACCTGGCCGTCCCGGAGAAGCTGTCCCGGAAGGAGCGGGCCCTCGTCGAGGAACTGGCCGAGCTGTGGGGGGACCGGGGGGCGCCCGTGAAGGGCCGGCTGCGTCCGCCCGTCTAGGGCGGCCGACGTACGCTCGCATCCGTGAGCCTGCCTCATTTCTTCGCCGGAGCGCCTGCACCGGGCGAGCCCGTGGTGCTCTCCGCCGAGGACGCTCGCCACGCCGTTCGCTCGTTGCGGATGCGGGTGGGCGACGAGTTCACGACGTCCGACGGGGAGGGAGCGCTGGCCCGGGCCCGGGTGACCCGGGCAGAGCGCCTGCTGGTGGAAGCCGAGGTCGTCGACCGCACCGACGAGGACCGGGCCCGCCCGCCGGTGACCGTGCTGCTGTCGCCCCCGAAGGGCGATCGCCTGGCGTGGGCGGTGCAGAAGCTGACCGAGGTCGGGGTCGACGAGGTCGTGCTGCTCGAGGCGCCGAGGAGCGTCCGCCGGTGGACGGGCGACCGGGCCGGCCGGGCGGCGGCGCGGCTGGATGGCGTGGCTCGCGAGGCCGCCAAGCAGGCCCGCCTGCGGTTCCTTCCCCGGGTGTCGGGGCCGGTTCCATGGGTGGAAGCGGTCGCTCCCGACGGCGGGCTCATGGTCATCATGTGGGAGGAGGCCCGCCGCCCACTCCTCGACGTGCTTCCCGACGAGCCTCCGTCCGGCGTGTCGCTGGTCATCGGGCCCGAGGGTGGGATCCCCGAGGAGGACGCCCGGGCCGCCGAGCGCGACGGCGCGGCGCTGGCTTCCCTCGGAACCAACATCTTGCGAACCGAGACGGCGGCGCTGGCCGCGGCGTCGGTGGTCCTGTCCCGGTACGGTCGCCTGGGCTGATCTGCGCGGTAGAGTCGCCGGCATGTCTCGAGCTGTCGTGCGAACCGGGTTGGTCCTCATCGCGACGGTGATATCGGCCTCGGCCGATCCCGCCGCTGCCACCGACGGCGACGTGTATGCCGAGGGAACCCGATATTGCGCCACGACGTATTCGCCCGGGCACGACACGCCAAAGGGATTCGGGCCACCGATCGATCTCAACGCCGCCGGCGGTGACCTTGGCCGACCGGTTCGAGCTCCAACGGCCGGCACGGTCTCGGTCTTCTCCCGCGCGGGTATCTACGGCCTGTCCGTCGTGTGGCGCTCGGCGGACGGCATGGAGCGCCTGCACGTCGCCCACCTGAGCCGCATCGTGGCCCGCGGTGAGGTCCGGGCCGGACAGCTGATCGGCCGCGGCGGGAACACCGGCCATTCGGTGGGCGAGGGACACCTGCACATGGCCCGGCAGGTCGGCGGGCGGCCCGCGCCCATGATCCTGTCGGGGACCAGCATCCGGCCCGACCGGTGCTACACGTCCGCGGGTCCGATCCGGCAGCGCTGCCTCGACGCCGACGCCACCATGGTGGGGACGCCTCGCGCCGATCACCTGGTGGGGACGGCCGGCGCCGACGTGTTCGCCCCAGGCGCGGGCGCCGACGTCGTCCGCGGTGGGGGCGGCGACGACGTGATCTGCGGCCAGGGCGGAGCCGACGTCCTGCGAGGTGGTGCCGGGACCGACCGCATCTCCGGCGGCGAGGCGAACGACCGCCTGGAAGGGAATGACGGCGACGACGCCCTGGACGGGGACGGCGGCGCCGACCTTGCGGACGGCGGGCCCGGGATCGATACGTGCCTGGAAGCGGAAC
>DASZKM010000219.1:0-6644 GCA_035947055.1 Actinomycetota bacterium | reverse complement strand
CCTCGGATCACCGGGGCCAGGACCTGGAACCGGGTGCCCTCCGGCAGGTTCATGACCTGGTCCACGATCTGATCCGGCGTCTGCCGCCCGATGGGCCGCCCGCACCGAGGGCAGTGGGGGTGGCCGATCCGGGCGTACAGGACGCGGAGGTAGTCGTAGACCTCGGTGATCGTGCCCACCGTGGATCGGGGGTTCCGTGAGGTCGACTTCTGGTCGATGGAGATGGCGGGGGAAAGCCCCTCGATGAAGTCGACGTCCGGCTTCTCCATCTGGCCCAGGAACTGGCGCGCATACGCGGAAAGGGACTCCACGTATCGCCGCTGCCCCTCGGCGTAGATCGTGTCGAAGGCCAGGGACGACTTCCCGGAGCCGGAAAGCCCCGTGAACACGATCAGCCGGCCTCGGGGAAGCTCCAGGTGAACGTTCCGGAGATTGTGCTCACGGGCCCCGTGGACCGTGATCCGATCGGCGCCCATCGGACCCCATTGTATCGGCCGTCGTCCAGACGGCCTCGGATCAGATCGACAGGAAGAGCGGCCGGGCTAACAGCGAAGCAGGATCAGGCGGGACAGGGGTCGGGAAACTCCGGGCAGGGCGGCGGCTCGGGGGCCGGCGGGTAGGGGGCCTGGACCTCGTTGGCGCTGATGGTGGCGGAGCTGACAGCGGTCTCCGGAACGCGGGCCATGGCCAGCGCGGGCTTGCCCTCCAGGTCGGGAGTCCTGGAGTACCGCAGGAACCCGAGCGTCAGGCTGCCCGCGGTGACCTGCACCTCAGTGTGGGTCGGGATGGCGTTGAACAGGTCGTCGTCGCTCCCGCTGAGGAGCAGCCCGAGCCGGTGTCCCTGGCGAAGGATGGCGTCCTGGGGGAAGAGGTTGAACGCCACCTGTCCTTCCGATTCCAGTAGGAAGGCCCCTCGGCTCAGGAGCCGGGCGTTCCCGTTCGGGGCCACGTCGTACAGCAACCCGATGAGGTTCGCGTTCGGCACCTGGGTTTCCACGGTGACCTGCAGCCGTGGCTCGCCGGCGAACCGCAGGTCGTACGGGGCGGGCGGGGTGAACGTCCAGGTCCCGTTGCCGCCGCCGTCTGCGTCGTTCTCCCCGTCGTCGGAGTACGCCCCCGGTTTCACCGGGAAGCTGTGCGGTGCGGCGTCCGCCGGCGGCCACGAGGCCTCCCGTCGCCACTTGCCCTCCTGGTCCTGGATCACACCGCCGGGATGCTCGACCAGCGGCAGCCCCTTCAGGTAGTGGTCGAACCAGTCCATGGCCTCGGCCAGGAATCCGTCGCGGCCGACCTTGTTGACCTCGTTCCCTCGGTCGTGGGCCCACTGCCCGAACCACACCCGCTTCGGCCCCTCCAGCCGGCTGTACACGTCCAGGAAGTTGCTGGGCTTGGTGTTGACGTCATTGGTCCCGTGCGACCACAGCACGGGGACGTCGCTCCTTCCGGCGGCGTCGACGATGTCCCGCTTCTGCCAGTACGGAAGGTCGTGGTCGTACTGCGTGGTCATGGCGACGTTCTCGGCGTAACAATGCGGGTTCGTGGCCGTCCCCGTGGCCGGGTAGAGGAACTCCTCGGGACGGGAGTCGCCGGCCACGTTCGGTGCCAGGTCGTACGCTGCGTACAGGCTGGGGGTCGCGTACCACCCCGCGTCCCAGTGAACGCCGTTCATGAACATGCCCCGGTACGTCTCGATGAGCGGCGCCTGGATCACCGCGGCCTTGAGGCCCACCGGGTTCTCGGACAGGGCCATGACCTGGGTCCAGGCGTCGTAGCTCTTCCCCCACATCCCAACCCGGCCGTTCGACCACGGCTGTCTGGCGGCCCAGTTCACGGCGGCTTCGGCGTCCATCTGCTCGCCGGGCCCTCCGAAGTCGTTGCATCCCTGGCTCCCGCCGAACCCGCGCGAGTCGACCTGGACCCACGCATACCCGCGGTCGAAGATCCTGCCTCCGGTGATGAGGTCGTTGAACCGGAGTACCGGGCCGCTCTCGCCCGCTCCGTGGTTCAACGGGTTCCGTCCGAAGTACGGGCCGATCGACAGGATCACCGGGTGGCGGTCCGTGGGCTGCCGGTTCTTGGGGAGGAACACGTCCGCCCGCAGCATGGTGCCGTCCTGGGAGGGGAACCACGTCTGCGTCCACGTCGCGTTCGCGGGGACGGGATCGGCCGCGGCCGGCGGAGACCCCGCCAGGGAAGCGAGCAGGGCGAACGACAGGACGGCCGAGAGGGCGCTTGGTCGTCTCATTTCGGGCACTGAAGACTATACGCCGCAAGGCCCCCGGTTCCTGCCGGGCTACGGCGGTGGGTGCCGGGCGAAGCCAACCCGCAGCGCCGAAGCCAGCAGCGATGTGGCCGCAGTGACCGCCAGGGCCCAGACGGGCTGTCCCACGACGGCCAGGATCGCGATGAGGAACAACCGGCCGTCCCGGCCACCGAGGAGCCAGCCGATCCGCCGTTCGGACGGCGGCTGCAGCCCGAGCGCGGCGACGCGGTCCTTGGTGGCCATCGACAGGATGGCCCCCGCCGTGGCCGCGGCGACCAGCGGCACGGCCGTCGCGGGGCCGACGCCCTGGCCTGCCGCCCAAAGACCCAGTCCCGCGGCGATGGCCGCATCGCCCAGCCGGTCGAGGAATCCGTCCAGAACCGTTCCCCGAGGCCCGGCCCGCAGCGTCAGGCGGGCCACCTCGCCGTCCACGCCGTCCAGGACCGAGCAGGCTTGGGCCAGGATGCCCCCTAGCACGCCGTCCCCCCGGCCCAGGAACAACGCCGAGGCCAGCCCCACGGCCAGCGACAGCGCCGACAGCAGGTCGGGCGACGGACGGAACCGGGCCAGCAGCCAGGAGATGGGCACCGAAAGTCGCCGGTTCAGCAGACGAGCCACCGGGCCGTCGCTCTGTCGGGGCAACGACCGCCGGAGGAAACGGGCCGCGGTCACCACGTCCTCGGGAGTGTCGACGTCCTGCCACCACTCGCCGGCTCGCAGTGGAACCGCGGTCAGGCGTTCCCGCGCGACGAGCTCGTTCAGCGCTCCGGACAACGTGGCGTCGCCGCCTTCCCGGGCGGCGCGAGCCGCGTCGAAGACGGAGGGTGGGAGGAGGAACACGCCGCAGTCCACGAGCGGGGAGTCGACGGTCTTCCCCAGCTCGACCACGAACCCGTCCGGGTTGGCGCGCACCCGCGTCGCCTCGGTCCGTGCGGCGGCCTCCGGTCCCGGATCGACCAGCATGGCCGGACGTCCGGCACCGGCGACCTCGCCGAGCGCACCTTCAGAGAACACGTGGTCCGCCGTGATCAGCAAGAGCGCCGGTTCTTCCCCGACTGCGGCCTCCGCCGCCATCAGCGACGCGCCGTTGCCCGCCTCCCAGTCATCCGCCTCGATCACCTGTGTTCGCCCCGGCGAGGTTCGCTGGGCCACGGCCGCCACCGGGCCGGCGTGGTAGCCGGCCACGACCACCACGCGTTCGACCCCCAGCGAGAGCAACGTTCCGATGGCTCGCTCCACCAAGCGCAGCCCGCCCAGCGGCAGCAGGGCCTTCGACCCGCCGCCGGTCAATGGCCCGAGACGTTCCGACCGTCCGGCGGCCAGCACCACCCCCACGCGAGGCCGTGGCAGCGCGCGGGGCTCCGGTGTCATCGGTCCGCCCTCCGCACCCGGCCGCCCCGGATGACCAGCCCCACGCGGCCCAGCGCCGACAGGTCCTCGAATGGATCTCCGATGAGACCGACCAGGTCGCCCGGAGCTCCGGGACGCAGCGGCCCGCGGGCCAGCGCACCCAGGACGTCGTCCGCTGTCAGTCCCGCCGCCGCCAGATGGACGATCTCACCGGCGTGGATGCCGGGTGGGATCGGACCGTTACCCAGGTCGGTGCCGTACCGGACGCGGCCTCCCGCCGCCGCGAACCGGGCCAGGTTGTCGATGGCGATCTCGAGCTCCAGCGTTCGCCGGCCGAACGAGTGGATGTCGAGCGTGCTGACCATCGACATGGCTCGGGCCAGACCGTGGACCAGATCGTCCGAAAGGTGTTCCGTCCACGGACAATGCGCCAGCTCGTCGACGCCGCTTCCGGCCGCACGCTCTGTCTGTCCCGAACCCTGCACGTGGGCGGTCACCCGCAGACCTCGCCCGTGGGCCGCCTGGCACACCGCCACGAGCTCGGCGTCGGTGAGCGTCGGGCCGGCCTCGGCATTGAGCGCCACCTTGATGGCCGCGGGATCCTGCTCCGCGATCCGCGTCACCGCGGCGGCGGCTTCCTCCGGCCCCCGGACCTCGACGCCCGTCCCCGGAGGGGCCCACGGCGCGCGCGTCGGATACCCGCCGGCCGCGGTGATCATCGGCCCGGCGGCATCCACCATCGGTCCGTCGAATTCAGTGGCCTGGGAGATATCCGCCAGCGGGAAGATCTCGTCCGCCGGCCAGGCCAGGTCCCGGGCAACCGTCACTCCGCCCCGGAGGACGGCCTTCGGGTCGGACAGTCGGATGTGCACGTGGTAGTCCACGGCCCCGGGCATCAGGAACCACGGGCCGCTGACCTCGTTCTCTTCGGGCGGCGCCGTAGGAGCCGGTCCGGCGTACGCCACGCGGGAACCTTCGAACAGCACCGCGGGTTCGTCGACGAGCCGGCCGGGCCCCAGCCACGCCCGGGCGCCTCGGACCAGGAGCCGCTCCGTCATCGCCCGCCCTCGAACCCGCGTCGCCCGTCCCGGACCCGCACGGGCCGGATGATAGTTGGGCGTTCGACCCGGCCGACCGGAGGTCAGCCGACCCCGGCCTCGCGGAGAGCCTCGAGCTCCTTCCGCAGGTCCCGGACCTCGTCGCGAAGCCTGGCGGCGTACTCGAACCGGAGGTCCTTGGCCGCCTCGTGCATCTCCTCCTCCAGGGTCCGGATCAGGCGCTCCAGCTCCTGGCGCGGCATCTCCGGCCGCTCGGTACGACGCCGGCGCCGCTCGGGCTTGGCAGCTCCCAACCCTTCGGCCTCCAGGCTGAGCAGGATGTCGGACACCTTCTTCCGGATGGTCTGGGGATCGATGCCGTGCTCCCGGTTGTGCTCGAGCTGGATCTTCCGCCGGCGCTGGGTCTCGGAGATGGCCCTCCGCATCGAGTCGGTGACCTCGTCGGCGTACATCAGGACCTTGCCATCCACGTTCCGGGCCGCCCGCCCGGTGGTCTGGATGAGCGACGTCTCGCTGCGCAGGAACCCTTCCTTGTCGGCATCGAGGATGGCCACCAGCGACACCTCGGGGAGGTCGAGGCCCTCGCGGAGCAGGTTGATACCCACCAGTACGTCGAACTCCCCCATCCGGAGGTCGCGAAGGATCTCGATGCGCTGGATCGTGTTGACCTCCGAGTGCAGGTACCGGACCCGGAGTCCCATCTCGATGAGGTAGTCGGTGAGGTCCTCGGCCATCTTCTTGGTCAGCGTGGTGACCAGGACGCGCTGGTCGGCCTCGGAGCGCTTGCGGATCTCCTCGATCAGGTCGTCGACCTGCCCGCGGGTGGGACGGACCTCGACCTCGGGGTCGACCAGGCCCGTGGGGCGGACGATCTGCTCCACGACGCGTTTCGACGTCTGCAGCTCGTACGGACCGGGGGTGGCCGACATGAACACCACCTGTTGCACGCGCTCGGTGAACTCGTCGAACTTCAACGGCCGGTTGTCGACCGCGCTGGGCAGCCGGAACCCGTACTCGACCAGCGTGCGCTTGCGGGTCATGTCGCCCTCGTACATCCCGTGGATCTGGGGGACTGTGACGTGTGACTCGTCGATCACGCACAGCCAGTCCTTGTCGCCGAAGTAATCCAGCAAGGTGTGCGGCGGCGTACCCGCGGCGCGGCCGTCGATGTGGCGGCTGTAGTTCTCGATCCCGGAACAGAATCCCAGTTCCCGGAGCATCTCCAGGTCGTGGTTCGTTCGCATCCGGAGACGCTGGGCCTCCAGCAGTTTGTTCTTCGACTCCAGCTCCTCCAGCCGGTTGGCCAGCTCGGCCTCGATTCCCCCGATGGCCCGCTGCATCCGGTCCCGGGACGCCACGTAGTGGGTGGCCGCGTAGATCGAGACGTCGTCGAGCTCCTTGACCACCTCACCGGTGATGACGTCCATGCGCAGGATGCGCTCGACCTGGTCGCCCCACAGCTCGATGCGCAGGGCCGTCTCGTCGTACGAGGGGTGAACCTCGATGGTGTCGCCGGCCACCCGGAACGTGCCCCGGGCCAGGTTCGCCTGGTTGCGGTGGTACTGCATGTCGACCAGACGCTGCAGGGCGAACCCGTGGTCCAGCGTGGAGCCCTTCTTCACGTGGAGGATCTGCTCCATGTACTCCTCGGGCGAGCCCAGTCCGTAGATGCACGACACGCTGGCCACGATGATGACGTCGTCTCGGGTGAGGAGGGCCGAGGTCGCCGAGTGCCGGAGTCGGTCGATCTCGTCGTTGACCGTGGCGTCCTTCTCGATGTACAGGTCGGACTGGGGAACGTAGGCCTCCGGCTGGTAGTAGTCGTAATAGGAGACGAAGTACTCGACGGCGTTGTCGGGAAAGAACTCCCGGAACTCGTTGGCCAGCTGGGCGGCCAGCGACTTGTTCGGGGAGATGACCAGGGTTGGCTTCTGGACCCGCTCGATGGTCTTGGCGATCGTGAAGGTCTTCCC
>DASZKM010000218.1:0-14624 GCA_035947055.1 Actinomycetota bacterium | reverse complement strand
CCTCCCGCCTCGGCTACGTGGTGAAGCTCCTGGCCATCGCCGAGCTCCAGGACGGCGAGGTGGCGGTCCGGGTCCATCCGGCGATGGTCCCCGCCGATCACCCGCTGGCCGCGGTGCGGGAGTCGTACAACGCGGTGTTCGTGGAAGGCGAGAAGGTCGGGCAGCTGATGTTCTATGGCCGGGGGGCGGGCGGCGACGCCACCGCGGTGGCCGTGGTCGGGGACCTTGTGGACGTGGCCCGCAACATCCTTTCGGGCGGCCGGGGCCTGGTGGCGCCGCCCCACGAGGCGCGGCGGATCCGGCCCATGGACGCCATGGAGTCGCAGTACTACGTGCTGCTCGACGTGGTGGACCGGCCGGGCGTCCTGGCCCAGGTGGCCTCGGCGTTCGGCGAGAACAAGGTGTCGATCAAGAGCGTCGTCCAGGAAGGACGGGGCGACGACGCCCTGCTCGTGCTTATCACCCACCGGGCCAACGAGGGGTCGCTCCAGCAGACGGTGCGCGACCTCCGGGCTCTCGAGGCGGTTCTCCACGTCCGCAGCGTGCTGCGGGTGGAAGGAGAGGAGTAGTGGCCCGGCCCTGGCGGGGGGTCATCGCCGAGTACCGTGACCGCCTCCCGGTCACGGACGCCACACCTGTGGTCACGCTGCTGGAAGGAGGAACGCCGCTGGTCCGGTCGGAGGGGCTCTCCGAGGAAACCGCATGCGAGGTCTACCTGAAGTACGAGGGCGCCAACCCCACCGGCTCGTTCAAGGACCGGGGCATGACCGTGGCCATCTCCAAGGCCCTGGAGCGCGGATCCAAGGCCGTGGTGTGTGCCTCGACCGGCAACACGAGCGCGTCCGCGGCCGCGTACGCGGCTCGGGCCGGGATCACCTGCGCGGTTATCGTTCCCGCCGGACGCGTGGCCATGGGCAAGATGGCCCAGACGCTGGTGCACGGGGCCCGGGTCCTGGAGGTGGCCGGCAACTTCGACCAGGCCCTGACCGTGGCCCGGGAGCTCTCCGATCAGTACCCCGTCAGCCTGATGAACTCGGTGAACCCCGACCGCATCCAGGGCCAGAAGACGTGCGTGTTCGAGATCGTCGACGCGCTGGGACGCGTGCCGGAATACCACGCGATCCCCGTGGGGAACGCGGGCAACATCACCGCCCACTGGCTCGGCTACCGAGAAGAGAAGGAGGCCGGCCGGGCCGACGATCCGCCGACCATGCTGGGGTTCCAGGCCAGCGGCGCGGCGCCCATCGTGGAGGGCCATCCGGTCGAGCGCCCGTCGACCATCGCCACGGCCATCCGCATCGGGAACCCGGCGTCGTGGAAGCAGGCCGAGGACGCCGCGGAAGGCTCCGGCGGCGAGATCCGCGCGGTGAGCGACCGGGACATCCTTCAGGCGTATCGCCGACTGGCCCGGGAGGGGCTGTTCTGCGAGCTCGCCTCGGCCGCGTCCGTGGCGGGGCTGCTCCAGGCGGCGGCAGGCGGGCGCGTGGACCGCGGGTCCACCGCCGTATGCGTGCTGACCGGACACGGGCTGAAGGATCCCGAGTGGGCCATCGCTGGCGCCGCTCCGCCCCAGCCCGTCCCGCCCGACGCCGCGGCGGTGGCCGCGGAGCTCGGCCTGTAGATGGGCGTGGTCGTCCGGGCCCCGGCCACGGTGGCCAACCTGGGACCGGGGTTCGACACCCTGGCCCTGGCCGTCGACCTGTGGAACGAGTTCGAGGTGGAGCCCGGCGCGGAGCCGGCGGTCCAGGTGACCGGAGAGGGAACCGGCGAGCTGCCCGAGGACGCCACGAACCTGGTGTTCCGGACCATGGCCTACCTGGCCCGCGAGGCCGGTGGGTCGCTGCCTTCGCTGGCATTGCGGTGCACCAACCGCATCCCGCTGGAGCGGGGGCTGGGATCATCGGCCGCCGCGGTGGTCGGCGGGCTGTTGCTGGCCGACCGGCTCCTGCAGACGTCGCTCGGTCCCGACCGGCTTCTGGAGGTGGCGGTCGACATCGAGGGCCACCCCGACAACGTGGGGGCCTGTCTCCGCGGCGGTCTCGTGATCGCCTACCTCTCGCATCAAGGTTGGCGGGCCGAGCGACTGGAGCCGCATCCATCGCTTCGGCCGGTGCTCCTGATCCCGGAGAACGAACGGCTGGCCACCGCGGACGCGCGTCGCGTCCTTCCCCGATCGGTCCCGATGAGCGACGCGGCGTTCAACGTGGGCCGCGCCGCGCTGGCCGTCCGGGCCCTGACCGAACGCCCGGAGCTTCTCCCGGCGGCGCTGGAGGACCGTCTGCACCAGCCGCGGCGGCTTCCCCTGGTTCCGGCGTCACGGGCGCTGTTCGAAGAGCTGCGGCAGGCGGGCATCCCGGTCTGCGTGGCCGGTGCAGGCCCGTCGTTGCTGGCGTTCGAAACGGACATCCCGATCCCGGAGCTCGGTCCGGGATGGCGGGCGCTGCGCCTCCAGCCGTCCGCGGCTGGGGCCGATGCTTCGTTAACGACATCTTCGTGATGTCATTGAGGTAGATGGCGCGCACTCCTAGACTGAGCTCGATGCCCCGTCAGCGGGCCGCTGTTCAAGCACACCCTCCCCCCGCACCGAGTCCCGTGCCGCGGGTTCCGAACGTCGCCGACCTGCCCGGCAAGGTCATCGCGGTCAAGGAGGGGGAGACCTTCCTGTACTCCGACATCGAGGGGAACATCGACGACCGCCGGGAGCTGGGCCTGGGCCTGTACCACCAGGACACCCGGTTCCTGTCCAACCTGCACATGCGGATCTCGGGCCGCGAGCCCATCCTGCTGTCCTCGTCCGCCGAGCGGGTGTACGTGGCCCACGTCGACCTGACCAACCCCGACCTGTTCGACGACAACGACGGGATCGCGGTGCCCCAGCACACCCTGAACATCCGGCGGATCCGAACGATCCGCGACCGGCTGTACGAGCGGATCCGGATGAAGAACTACAACCACTTCCCGGTCCAGGTGACCATCGACCTGTCGTTCGGCGCAGACTTCGCGGACATCTTCGAGGTCCGCGGGCTGGCCCGGCCCACCCGCGGGCAGCACGAAGCGCCCAGGGCCACCGAGCGGTCGGTCCGGTTCGGCTACCTCGGCGAGGACGGCGTTCGCCGGCAGACCCGCGTGGAGTTCGGCAACAAGCCGGCCCGGTTGGAGGTCCGAGGGGACCTGGCCGAGGCCTCGTTCAGGGTTCGCCTGGCTCCGAACGAGACCAAGACCATCGCCATGGTCGTCGAGCCGACGGTGGCCAACCACCGCGTGAAGAGCGCGACGTTCGACGAGGTGGTGCACGGCCTGCGGCACTCCTACGAGGACTGGGAGCAGGAGTGCACCCAGATCAAGACCGACAACGAGCTGTTCGACCAGCTGCTGACCAGGGGCCTGCGCGACCTGCGGGCCCTGTACACCACGATGAACGGAGGCGGCATCATCGCCGCCGGGATCCCGTGGTACGTGGCGGCGTTCGGCCGCGACACGCTGATCACCTCGCATCAGATGCTGATGCTCTCGCCACGGCCGGCGAGGGAGAGTCTCCAGGTCCTGGCCGAGTTCCAGGGGAAGGTCGTCGACGACTGGCGCGACGAGGAGCCAGGGAAGATCCTCCACGAGATCCGCAAGGGCGAGCTGGCCGGGTCCGGCTACCTCCCGCACACGCCGTACTACGGCTCGGTGGACTCAACGTTGTGGTTCCTGATCCTGCTGGCCCAGTACTTCCGTTGGACGAACGACCTGGGGTTCATGAAGGAGATGCTTCCCGCCGCCGAGGCCGCGCTGACGTGGATCGACGAATACGGCGACCTCGACGGCGACGGGTTCGTCGAGTACAAGACGCGATCCGCTCGCGGGCTGCGGAACCACGGGTGGAAGGACGCCCACGACTCGGTGGCGCACACGGACGGCCGGCTGGCGGAGCCGCCCATCGCCCTGGCCGAGGTCCAGGCGTACGTGTACATGGCCTGGGTCCGGATGTCGGACGTGTTCTCAGCTCTGGGGGACTTCGAGCGAGCCGTGGCCCTTCGCAATCGGGCCACGATCCTTCGCCGGCGGTTCCACGACTTCTTCTGGATGCCCGACCACGGCTACTTCGCCGGGGCCCTGGACGGGGACAAGGAGCAGGTCCGCCAGATCGTGTCGAACCCCGGGCACGGCCTGTACTGCGGGATCGTCGACCCGGGCAGCGCCGATGAGGTGGTCCACCGCCTCATGGAACCGGACATGTTCTCCGGATGGGGGATCCGGACCATGGGGAAGGGCGAGAAGTCCTACAACCCGATGAGCTACCACAACGGTACGGTGTGGCCCCACGACAACGCGCTGATCGCCGCGGGGTTCAAGCGGTACGGCTTCATCGAGGAAACCAACCGGATCGTCACCGCACTGTTCGAAGCGGCCCAGTTCGCCGATTACATGCGGCTCCCCGAGCTGTTCTGCGGGTTCACCCGCCGGACCCCCAGCCCGCCGGTCCACTACCCGGTGGCCTGCTCTCCGCAGGCCTGGGCCGCGGGGGCGCCGTTCCTGCTGCTCCAGGCCATGCTGGGCATCTCGGCCCTGGCCCACGAGAACCTGGTGACCGTGAACAAGCCCCACCTGCCGCCGTGGCTCAAAGAGGTCGAGCTGCGGAACCTCCGCGTCGGCGACAACACGATCTCGCTCGTGTTCCGCCGGGAACGGGAGATCACCAGCTTCTCGCTGCTCGAGCGCCAGGGCGACGTTCGCGTGGTCATGGAGGAGTAGCGAGCTACGGGAGGCAGGGCCCGGTCGAGGTCCGGGCATCGCTCTCCGCGGCCAGCTGCAGCTCGGGGATGACCTCGTCCGAGGTCAGCGCGTAGCCCACGCCGTCGTTGGTGGTGGATGCGGCGAAGACCACGCCCGCCACCACCCCGTCCGTCGTCACGAACGGGCCGCCGGAGTTTCCGGGATGGACCTCGGCCTGCAGCTCGTAGACCTGCCGGCGGGCGATGTCCTCTCCGTAGATGTCCCGGCCCACGGCGAACATCGTCCGCCGCACGGCGGCCTGGTTCCCGCGGAGGGACCCGCCACCCGGATAGCCGAGGACAGCGCCGCTGGTTCCCCGGCCGAACGCCTCCCCCGCCAGGCCCAGGGTGGGGGCCGTGGATCCAGCGATGCGCAGGATGGCCAGGTCCAGGTCCGGGTTGAACAGCACGGTCGTCGCGGAGAATTCGGAACCATCCTGATGTTGCACGCGCGGCTGGGCCACGCCGGCCACCACATGTGCGTTGGTCACCACGTGGCCACCTTCGACCAGGAAGCCGCTGCCCTCCTGGATCCGTTCGCAGGCCAGCCCGACGATCTTGAACGTGCTCTGGTCCGCGGCCCCGAACGCCTGCCGCGCTTCGGCCTGGGTCGGGCCCCGGACCGGGCCGGCCGGCGCCGGCGGCAGACCGGCGAACACCTCCGGGAACCCGAACCGTTCGAAGAACGTCCGCACCTGGGCCAGGAGCGATGGAGGGCGGGGGAGGACCGCGTCGAGCCCCCGGACGATGGCCGAGCCGCGGATCTGCTTCGACACCACCTGGAACGGCCCGGCCACCAAGTTGAAGGCCAGGAACCACACGGTGAGCAGCGCGGCGATCCCGGCCACCACCGACCCCGCGCCGGCGTCGACCGGGTCCAGCCGGCTTCGTCGCGCCGCGGCCCACACTCGGCGGCCCACCAACCACCCGATGGCATCGCCGACCGCCGCGGCGACCAGGAGCGTCAGGAGGGCCAGGGTGGCTTGGGCGAACGGATCTCGGGCCAGCTCGGCGATCCGAGGAGCCAAGAGCGCGCCGGCGATCAGTCCGAGGATCAGTCCCGAGTACGTGATCATCTGCAGCGCCGCCCCGCGCCGGAACCCCGTCGCCAGCGCGGCCACCACCAGCAGCGCGATGAGGAGATCGAGGAGGTTCACGCGGCGCCATCCTCGCATACGTTTCGGAACACACGGTCGGGGCTAGACTTAGAGGCGTGCCGACCATCGCTCACATCTCCGATCCACACGTGGGCTCGTCGTACTTCGTGCCCAACCTGATGAACCGCGTCATCGTGGAGCTCAACGAGCTCCAGCCGGACGTGGTTCTGTGCACCGGTGACCTGACGACCTACGGCTATCGCCAGGAGTTCAAGACCGCCGCCGCGTACCTGGAGCGGATCAAGGTCCCGGTGCGGACCGTCCCCGGCAACCACGACGCCCGCAACGTGGGATACGTTCACTTCGAGGAGCTCATCGGGCCCCGGCACTGGTCGGCCGACGTCCAGGACGTTCGGGTGGTCGGCGCCGACTCGAGCGAGCCGGACCTCGACCACGGGCAGATCGGCCGGGAGCGGTACGAGTGGGTCCGCGAGCAATTCGCGGTGGATGCGGCGTGCAAGATCTTCGCCATCCACCACCACCTGATCCCCGTTCCGGGCACGGGCCGGGAGCGCAACATCGTGTACGACGCGGGGGACCTTCTCGAGCTGCTGATCACCGCCGGCGTGAACATCGTGGTGACCGGACACAAGCACGTGCCGTACGTGTGGAAGCTGGAAAACCTCTACGTGGTCAACGCCGGCACCTGCTCGTCGCTGCGGCTTCGGGGGCATACCAAGCCCTGCTACAACGTGATCGAGATCGAGGGCGACGAGGTGAAGATCTTCCGCCGGTACCCCTTCGGAGGCTCGACGCTCAACGCGCACTACTCGATGTCGTCCGGGCGGCAGTTCCACCGAGAGATCGAGACCCTGGTCGAGCGCCCGGGCGCGTCGCTCGTCGACGCGGACATCGGCGTGGACGGGGACGGCGGCATCCCCGGCCCGTAGCGATCCCTAAGGGAGCGGCATGACCAGAGCGCTCGCGCTCGTCGATGGCGAGCACTATCCCCCCACCACCCGTTGGGCCCTTGCCTCGGCCCGGGCCGAGGGCTACGACGTGGTGGCCTGCCTCTTCGTGGGAGGCACGGAGAAGGTCCCCGCCGAGGGTCTCGATCTCGGTGATGTCACCGTGGAGCGGGCCGGCCGCGACCTTCACGCATCGGTGTCCGAGGCGATCGCTCGCCACCATCCTGACCTTGTGCTCGACCTGTCGGACGAACCCGTTCTCGGGTATCGGGAGCGCGGCATCGTGGCCGCAGCGGCGCTGACGGCGGGGGTCCGGTACGCCGGTCCCGACTTCGCGCTGGAGCCGCCGGTGGCCGGACCGCCCCTGTCGGTTCCGACGCTGGCGGTGATCGGGACGGGGAAACGGACCGGGAAGACGGCCATCACCGGCGAGGCGGGTCGTGCCTCCGCTCGTGCGGGACTGGATCCCGTGGTCGTGGCCATGGGCCGGGGAGGTCCTCCCGCGCCGCAGGTCGCGGAAGCCGGAACGGTCACTCGAGAGCGGCTCCTGGAGCTGGCCCGCGCCGGCGGACATGCCGCCAGCGACTACCTGGAAGACGCGCTGACCACCGGGGTGACGACCATCGGCGCGCGGCGGGCCGGCGGAGGATTGGCCGGCCGGCCCTTCGTCACCAACCTGCGCGAGGCAGCACATCTGGCGGAGAGACGCGAACCGGTGCCGGGACTGGTCATCCTGGATGGAAGCGGCTCCGCGGTCCCGCCGCTGCCGTGGGATGCCGGTGTGCTGGTGGCACCGGCCGACATCCCCGTCGAGTACCTGACCGGCTACCTCGGCCCGTATCGACTATTGCTTTCCGACCTGGTAGTCATTACAATGATGTCGGGCCCCAGAGTCGGGCCCCAGTCAGAGGGTCAAGAAGATCCTTCCGACCTGACATCCCACGTTCGCAGACTTCATCCGGGCGCGCGGATCGTCGTGACCACACTTCGACCCGTGCCTCTGGATGACGTCGAGGGGAAGAAGGTGTATCTCACAACCACCGCCCCGTCGCCCGCCGGCCCGGACCTCGTCTCCTGGCTCGAGGAGCATCACCGGTGCTCGGTCGTCGGCGTCAGCCACCAGCTCGCGGACCGGCCGGCACTCCTGGCCGAGCTCAACGCCGCGCCGCCCTACGACGTCCTGCTCACCGAGCTGAAGGCGGCGGCCATCGACGTGGCCGTGGAGGATGCGTTGAACCGAGGCGCCGAGGTGGTGTTCCTCGACAACCGGCCGGAGACGGCCGATGGAGATGGCGACGTGAGCGAGCTGTTGCTGGAGACCGCCCGGCTGGCGGTCGAGCGAGCAGGGAATCGATGACGAAGCGAAACGACCACATCATCATCACGGACCGGGAGCCCGGCCTGCCCTATTCGAAGGGCCTGATGGCCTCTCTGGTCATGGTCACCGGGCTCTCTCCGTATCGCGCGTATCAGGTGGCGGAGCGGATCGAGGACGACCTGAAGGAGCGAGGTGTCACGTCGCTGACCTCCGAGGAGCTTCAGGCGCTGGCCGTGCGGAAGATCGGGGAGGAGGCCGGGGAACGGTACGCCCGGAACTTCGTCCGGTGGCAGGAGGTCTCCCGCATGGAGATGCCCCTGGTCATCCTGGTCGGGGGGGCCACCGGCGTGGGGAAGTCCACGATCGCCACGCAGATCGCCACCCGGCTGGGGATCGTCCGTGTGATCCCGTCGGACGCGGTGCGCGAGGTCATGCGCGGCCTGTTCTCCCGCGAGCTGATGCCTGCCCTGTACACGTCGTCGTTCGACGCGGACTCGGCGCTTCGGGAAGCGCCGGCGCGCGGCGCCGAGCGCGTGATCCTGGGGTTCCGGGAGCAGACCGCGGCTGTGGCCGTGGGGCTCCGGGCCCTGATGGAGCGCGCGGCGGTGGAGGGCACCAGTGTGATCATCGAGGGCGCCCACGTGGTTCCCGGATTCCTCGACGTCGCGGCGTTCTCCGAGCGCGTCCTGGCTGTCCCGCTGGTGGTGACGGTGGAGAACGAGGACCTGCACCGCGGTCATTTCGTGGCCCGCTCTGCCGACTCGGCGGCCCGCCCGATGGGTCGGTACACCAAGAACTTCGACAACATCCGCAAGGTCCAGAAGTACATCAAGAGCCAGGCCCTGGCCCACGACTGGCCGATCGTCGCGAACTACGGCCTGGACCAGACCATCGCGGCCATCATCGACCTGGTCGTCGACCGCGCCACCGCCGGCGACCGAGGTTCCGACGGACAGTCCGAGCTTGAGCTCGAAGGAGGGAAGCGCCGTGAGACTGTTCCTTGACACCGCCGGCATCGACGAGATCCGGGAGATCAACCGGTGGGGCGTGCTGTCCGGGGTGACCACCAACCCGTCGCTGGTTCGCAAAGAGAAGATGTCCCCCGAGCAGGTATGGAAGGAGATCCTGGCCGAGGTTGACGGGGACGTCTCATTGGAGACCACCGAGCCCGAGGCGGCGGCCATGTACGAGGAGGGAAAGCAGCTCGCCTCGCTGGGGGAGAACGCGGTGGTCAAGGTTCCGATGACGCCCGCGGGGCTGGAAGCCGGACGGCGTCTGGTCCAGGACGGCACCCGCATCAACGTGACGCTGGTGTTCTCGCCCGCCCAGGCGATCCTGGCCGCGGAGATCGGGGCGTACATCGTGTCGCCGTTCATCGGACGGATCGATGACGCCGCCGCCGACGGCATGCACGCGCTGCGGCAGATCTGCGAGATCTACGATATCCAGGGGTACGACACCCAGGTCCTGGCCGCGTCGCTGCGCCACCCCATGCACGTGGTGGAAGCCGCACAGTGCGGGGCGGACATCGCCACGATGCCGTACGATGTATTCACCAAGCTCGTCAAACATCCCCTGACCGACACGGGCCTCGAGAAATTCTTGTCTGACTGGGCCGACCTGAAGAAAGACCTCGGCAAGGAGGGAGCGTAGACGTGGCCACCGTTGAACGATCCACGCTCGAGCAGAAGGTTCTGCCCGAGCTCCAGAAGATGGCCTCGACCATGGGCGTCGAGGGGCACCAGCGGCTGAAGAAGGGTGAGCTGATCGACGCCATCCTCCAGCAGGCCAACGGCGAATCCGGTGGCGGTCGCCCCTCCGCCGCGCCGGCCGTCGAGAGCGCGCCGCCCCCACCACCACCGCAGCCCGCCCCTCCTCGGGAGCAACGCGGACCGCGCGGCGACGGACGGCAGGACCGAGACCGAGACCGCCGTGGGCGGCGTGGCCGAGGCCGGGACCGGGACCGCGACCGCGAGCGACCGCGGGAAGCCACCGAGGAGGAGCTGGCCGAGGCCCCCGTACACACCGGGATCCTGGACGTCCTCCCGGAGGGCTACGGCTTCCTGCGAACGACCGGATATCTTCCAAGCACCCAGGACATCTACGTGTCGCTGTCCCAGATCAGAAGGTTCGGTCTGCGGAAGGGCGACCAGGTCCAGGGCGCCGTGCGCCGGCCCAAGGACAACGAGAAGTACTTCGCGCTGCTGCGCATCGACGCCGTGAACGGCATGACCGCGGACGAAGCCCGTCAGCGTCCGGAGTTCCAGAAGCTGACGCCGCTGTTCCCCGAGGAGCGGTTCCGCCTGGAGAGCGGGCCCACCGCGGTGACCGAGCGCATCATCGACCTGGTCGCGCCGATCGGGAAGGGCCAGCGAGGCATGGTGGTCTCTCCGCCGAAGGCCGGGAAGACCACGGTCCTCAAGGACATCGCCAACGGCATCCTCCAGGCCGACCCCAAGACGCACGTCATGGTCCTGCTGGTCGACGAGCGCCCCGAGGAGGTCACCGACTGGCAGCGGACCGTCGAGGCCGCCGAGGTGGTGTACTCCACGTTCGACAAGCCGGCCGACCAGCACATCCAGATCACCGAGCTGGTGCTGGAGCGGGCCAAGCGCCTGGTGGAGTCGGGGCAGAACGTGGCCATCCTGCTGGACTCGATCACGCGGCTGGCCCGGGCCTACAACCTGGCCGCGCCGGCATCGGGGAAGATCCTGTCCGGTGGGGTGGACTCCACCGCGCTGTATCCGCCGAAACGGTTCTTCGGAGCGGCCCGGAACATCGAGGAGGGCGGGTCACTGACCATCATCGCCAGCGCGCTGGTGGAGACCGGCTCGCGGATGGACGAGGTCATCTTCGAGGAGTTCAAGGGGACCGGAAATATGGAGCTCCGCCTGGACCGGGAGCTCTCGGAGAAGCGGATCTTCCCGGCCATCAACATCGAGGCCTCCGGGACCCGTAAGGAAGAGCGCCTGATGCCCAACGAGGAGCTGGCGCTCACATGGCGGCTCCGCCGGGTGCTCCACGCGCTGCAGGGTGGAGCGGCCATCGAGATGCTCATCGACAAGATCCGGGCCACGAAGTCGAACGAGCAGTTCCTGCAGGAGATCGCCAAGGCCCCGGTCCGCGACTAGGGGTAGGAGGCAGCGTGGCCGGCTGGGGAGACGACCCGGTCCTCAAGGACCTCATCGAGTCCGTGGCGGAGGGATGGAAGCCCGTCCGGATCGCCGAGGACCGAGACACCACGGGCGGGTCGGTCGACGTGGTCACGGTGGAGAAGGACGGCGAGCAGCGGGAATATCGGAGCGATCATCTACACTTTCACCGGTACGTGGAAGGATTGATGGAAGACTACGGACTGGAGTACTCGTGAAGCAGGGCATCCACCCCGAATACGGCACGGCTGTGGTTCGGTGCTCGTGCGGGAACACGTTCGAGACCCGGGCCACCAAGCCCGAGATCCACGTCGAGATCTGCAACGTCTGCCACCCGTTCTACACGGGCAAGCAGAAGCTGGTCGACACCGGAGGACGCGTGGATCGGTTCCGCCGCCGGTACGGCCAGAAGCCTCCCTCGGAATCCTGATCCCGCGCCACGCGGTCTCGCAGGGGCTCTGCTAGCATCGCCGCGCCATGCGTTCCGGCCCGCGACTGCGGACGCGGTTGTGGCTGGGTGCCCTGGCGTTCGCCGGGGTTGCCTTCGCTCATGGGCTGACGTTCCTCCTGGTCGCTCCTGACCCCCATTCCCGGGAGCGGCTCCTGGCCTCGACCGGCCACAGCTACTGGCCGTACGTGATGCCCCTGGCCCTCGGAGCCCTGGTCGTGGCGTTGTCCGGCTTCGCCGCCGGCCACGCCCGTCGCGCCGGTAACGGCCGCTACCGGGCCACGGCCTTCCGGCTGGCCATCCTTCAGAGCGCCGGCTTCGTGCTGCTCGAGGCCGCCGAGCGATTCGTGGCGCACGCTTCGGCGGAGAGCCTGTTCGCCAACCCGTTCCTCCTCACCGGCATCGCCGTTCAGATCCTTCTGGCCCTGGTGGCCGCGGCGCTGCTCGTGGTCGTGGCCAGGGTCGTGCAGAGCCTGACGGCGCGGCGCCACCCGGACCGGCCGGCCAGGGCCACGCTGCCTCGCGGCCTCCTCAGGACCTCCGTCCCTCCTCTTCCCGTGGCCTCCGGTGGGGCCACGCTCCGCGGGCCGCCCCTCGCGGCCTGACCGCTTCCCACACCACGTAAGCCGATCCCAAGAGGAGGGATGTCATGGATCTGTTCATCGTCCGCCGCCGAGCGGGCGCGGTTCTCGGAGCGATCCTGGCCGCTCTCGTCGTTCCGGCGCTCACCGCCGGACCGGCCGCGGCGCACGAGACCCGCGAGGTGGGCGACTACACGTTCGTGGTCGGCTGGTACGACGAACCCGCGTTCGCCAACCAGCCCAACGGCCCGGAGGTCACCATCACCAGGGGTCCCAAGGAGACACCGATCGTCGAGAGCGTGGATCTCCAGGTGGATGTGACCTTCGGCGGAGAGACCGTGACGTACCCGCTGGAGCCCGCCTTCGTGGCCGGGGTGTTCGGGGACCCCGGGAACTACAGCGCCGACCTGTTCCCCACCCGTCCGGGGACCTGGGAGTTTCGGATCTACGGGACCGTCGTGGGCCAGGAGGTCGACGAGACCTTCACCTCGGGGGAAGAGACGTTCAGCGACATCGAGGACCCGGCCGAGATCGCCTTCCCGGTGGCCGACCCGAACAACCAGCAGCTGGCCAGCCGCCTGGAGGAGGAAGCCGACGAGGCCGGCTCCGCGCGGGTCTTCGGGGTGATCGGGGTCGTGCTCGGGGCCGTGGCCCTCATCATCGCCGGCATGGTCCTGCTCCGCCGCAGGGGCTGACGGGATGCGCAGGGCGCTGGTGCTGGCGGTCGGGCTGTGGGTCCTGTCCGGCGCGTCCGCGGCGAGCGCCCACGCGCTCCTCAGGGACTCCACGCCGAAGGACGGGACGATCCTGGACAGTGCTCCGTCCGAGGTCGTCATCGACTTCACCGAGCCGCCGGACCTGGGCCTGTCGGAGATCACGATCCTCGACGGTGACGGCGAAGACGTGGGGGCCGGCGAGATCGAGGAGCTGTCCGGGGAGGGCAATCGGGTCCGGGTGACCCTTCCGGACGTCGGCGATGGGGTGTACACCGTCTCTTGGCGGGTCCTCTCCCGGGTGGACGGGCACGTCACGGCGGGCTCTTTCTCCTTCGGCGTGGGTGTCGAGCCGTCCGCCCTCCCGGCGCCCGGTGCCGATCCGGGCGGGGTGCTCACCCAGCGGCCGACGCCGTTGTCGGTTGCCGGCCGGTGGGCCTTCTACTGGGGGCTGGCCCTGCTGTTCGGAGGGGCCATCGCCGGCCTGGCGGTGTTCCGGAAGCCGGTTCCCGCCACGACCCGCCTGTCGCTCATCGCCTGGGCCGCAGCGCTCGTGGGCCTGGTGGGGATGTTCCTGGCGGAGCGGTCGTCGGTTGGCGTGTCGATCGGTGCGCTGCTGTCCTCGGAGCGAGGCACGATTCTCATCGCCCGGACGACCGTCGTGGTGGTGGCCGGGTTAGCCGTTCTGTACCTGCTGGTTCGTCCCTCCCGGGCGGCGCTGGTGGTCCTGGCGGTGGCCTCCGCGGCGGCCATGGCGGTCCACGCGTATGCCGGCCACGCGGGAGCGGCCGAGTCGTGGCGCTGGCTCAAGGTGGGCGTGCAGTGGGTCCACATCGGCGCGGTGGGCGTGTGGATCGGCGGGCTGGTCTGGCTCCTGGCGGGAACCTGGGGCCGGAACTCGAGGGAGAAAGGCCGGGCGGTCGGACGGTTCTCCTTCATCGCGGGGATCGCTCTGGGCGCGGTGGCGGTGACCGGTGCGATCCGGGCATTCAATGAGATCGGCTTCTCGCCCGGGCGGCTGTTCGATACCGGCTACGGCCTGAGCGTGGTGGGCAAGGTGGTCCTGGCCGTGGGTCTCATCGCGGTCGGCGCGTACAACCGGTACCGGCTGGTTCCCGCCCTCAAGTCGGGCAAGGCTCGCCTGGGCACGCTGCGGCGGACCGCCGGCAGCGAGATCGCCCTGGCCGCCGGGATCTTCGGGGTCACGGGCATCATGGCCGGCCTCGCTCCCCCCACCCAGTACGGGGCGGCCGCCGCGGAGCAGGCGGGGGTGACCGCTACGGGCAGCGACTTCGCCGAGACGACCAGGATCGAGCTCACCGCCACGCCGGGAACGGCGGGCCCCAACACGTTCCAGGTCCGGGTGGAGGACTTCGACTCGGGGGATCCTCTCGACGCCCGGCAGGTGACCCTCCGGTTCAGCATCCCCGAGCGATCGGACATCGGCACCTCCGAGCTCCCGCTGAGGTTGGAGGACGAGGTGTGGGTGGGTCAGGGTACGAATCTGTCGGTGGGCGGGACATGGGAGGTTGCCGTGCTCGTCGAGCAGACCGCGGATTCCATCCAGATCCCTGTCGAGCTGGAGACCCG
>DASZKM010000217.1:0-12418 GCA_035947055.1 Actinomycetota bacterium | reverse complement strand
GACGCCACCGCTTCCTCCAGGGCGTATCGCCCAGCCAGGCGCCGGCCCCCCAGACGGATCTGTTCGGTCTCCACCGCGGCTGAGTCTACGTTGCCGGTCCCAGGCCCCGGGCCGTTGCGCGCTTCAGAACCGGCCTGTTGGCGGACGGCCCATGCTCGTCGCTTCCACGACCGCGAAGTCTTCGAGGAACCCGATGCGATGGACGAAGATGGTTGAGGCTTGTTTCCGAACCCTGATCTTGATCGTGCTGTCCGGAAGCACCTCGAACCGGACCAGCTGTGCGTCCGGATCCCGGTCGCCCAGCGTCCGGCTGGCCTCTTCCTGCGCCGCGGACGGGCTGCGACTCACCCGAAGCTGATCCGCGGCGTTGATCGCCGCGGCGTCGGCAGCGTCTTGGATCGACAGGCTGGCGTACAGGATGCTCCCGCCCTCCACGGCGACCAGCCCCAGGATCAGGAGGATGAGCGTCATGCGGAGGAGCGAGGCGATCACGAAGCCGCGCTCGTCTCTCAGGCGCGCGTTCATCGGGTGGCCTTGCGGAACAACGTCCGCTTCACGAGATCGAACTCCTCCATGCGCAGGATAGAGGCGGCCGCGACGAACACAACCACCCCGGCACCAACACTCACTCCTACCAGCGTCGCTTGGGCCGCCAGGGATACGGTTCCCAGCATCGTGGCGACGACCCGGGATGCTCCCCATGCTGCCCCGGCCACGGCGGCGGAGGCCACGAGCACCTTGACCAGACCTCGGAAGACCGTACGACCCTCCAGCCCTTGGGTCCTGCGTCGAAGGATCAGTGCGGCCGTGGCGGCGGCGAACGTGTACGCCACGGCGTGGGCCAGTGCCAGGCCACGAACCTCGAGCACCGGGAACAGCAGGAGGTTCAGCACGGTGTTCAGCCCGACGGCGAACAGGTTGATCAGGGCGGGCGTCCGCGTGTCCTGCATGGCGTAGAACGCCCGCAGGAACAGGAGGAACGCGGAGAACGAGAACAGGCCGATCGCGAAGAACACCAGCACGCCCGACACGAGCCGGGTCGAGGCGCTCCCCGCCACACCATGCTCCAGCAGCAGCCGCACGATGGGCTGGGCCAGCACGAGATAGCCGGCCGCGGCGGGCACCACGACGAACGCGGATCCCCTGATCCCCTGGGCCAGGCTGGTCCGGAACGCCCGGCGGTCACCTCGTGCCCAGGATTGGGACAACGTCGGAAGCAGCGCGGTCATGATCGACACGGCGAAGATGGCATGAGGGAGCTGGAAGAAGATGGACGCCGCCTGGTACGCGGTGTACCCACCCTCCACGCCACCGGCCAGGACGATCACCACGAGGAGCCCCAGCTGATTCATCACCACGTAGAACACGGCCCATCCCGACAGACGGATCAGCGAACGAACGGCCGGGTCCCGCCAGCTGAGCCGCCACCGCCATCGGAACCCCAGACGACGCAGCGACGGCCACAGCGCCACGCTCATCACCGCAACGCCAGCGGTGGTTCCCGCCCCCAGGACCATCTTCTGAAGGAAGGTGATGTTGTCCGGCGACGGCGCGCCGGGGTTCGGCACCGGGAGGGCGGCGAACATGAGAAAAGCGCCCACCGCCACCAGGTTGTTCAGGACGGGAGCGAACATGGGGACCGCGAAGCGCCGGTGGGCGTTCAGCAGGCCGGTGGCCACCGCGCCGAGCCCGTACAGGACGATCTGGGGCATGAAGAATCGCAAGAACAACGTGGCCAGCTCCTGCACCGCCGGGCGGGCCTCGGGCGGCACCCGAAGCGTGTACAGCCGGACGATCCACGGCGCGGCCAGGATGCCGATCACCATGACAGCGGCCAGCACCACCACCGCGACGGTCATTACCGCCTGCGCCGAGCGCCACGCCTCGTCGCTTCCGCGTTCCGCGAGCCGGTGCACGAACACCGGCACGAAGATGGACGTCAGGATCCCGCCGAGGATCAGCTCATAGACGATGTTGGGGATGTTGTTGGCGACGTTGTAGGCGTCGGCCAGCCGGGTCTCCGCCACGCCCAGGGCGAAGGCCATGGCCGCCACCCGAAGGAATCCTGTGGCCCGCGAGAGCGTGGTTCCCACGGCCATGGCGGCCGTGCTGCGCACCAGTCCTTCGCCGGAAACCCCGGGTCCTGGGTCCTCCGGGCCGCCGGGCCCCGCATCCTCCGGCCCGCCGGGGGTCAGGGTTTCCGCCGAGGCAGGAGCCTCCTTCCCCAGCCGAGGGCCAGGAACAGCGCGGCCCCGATCGTGATCACCAGCGCGATCCGGTTGTAGGCGGTGGATCGGACCACGATGCTCGATGACGTGATGGCATCGCCTGCGGGCGTCTGGACCTCGACCCGGATCGGGAACCGCCCGGTGGTCTGGGTGCGGACCGGAAACGTGAACGCCTGAACCGGACGGTCCAGCGTGACCTCCCGGCTGGCTCCCCCGATGAACTGCAGCCGCGACGACCGAAGGACGAGCCGCACGGTCACCGGATAGCCGGCGTCGTTGCGGATCGTCACCGGGATGATGCCGTTGCGCGACGTGAGTGTGACGGGGCTTCCTTCGGGGGGATGCACCTTGGCGAACTCGGCGGTCACGGCCTGGCGAGCGGATCGCAGCAGCGTCACGGCCAGACCGTCCCGCCCGAGGTAGTGCCGCGACTCCGCCAGGAGCAGCTGCCGGCGGATCTGATCCGCCACCGCGGGCTGGTCGGTCATGGAGTCGTAGCCGACCAGGATGTCCTTGGTCCGTTCAAGCTCGGCCAGGAACCGGGAGGAGAATCCGGCCGAGTTTTCATCGGCCAGCGTGCGTTGAACCGGGGGTTGATCGGCAGGCGGGGCCGCGACCAGATTCACCGGGACCGGTCGAAGCCACGTGGCTCCACTGATCGCCCGGAGCAGCGACCGAAGGAAGAGGGCGTCGAGCCGGTCGTCTTCGCCGAATACCAGGGCAACCCCCCGCGTGACGCTGGGCTGCTCGAAGTAGATCGCGGCCAGCTCCCCGAACGTTTGCTGGGCCCGGACCCGCGGGTCCGTCTCCGAGGACGTGCCCCGGGCAGACAGGCCGGGATCGGAGGCCACGGCGAGGACCGTTGCCTCGTCCCCGGCGGGAACCTGGGCCAGGGCCGGCGGGGTGAGGATCAGCTCCGGTGGTGGCAGCAGCGTCGCGCCGTCTACCAGCAGCGGCTCGGCGGTTCCATCTCCGCCCAGGGTTCGGGCCAGGGTCTCCACGGCGTCGTCGGACAGCGCCGAACCCGGCGGCGGGAACACCGCGGTTGAGGGCGGCCGGCCCAGGAAGCTGCCGACCACGGCCCGCCCCCGGGCCACCTGCTCGGCCAGATCGGAATCGAGTCCCGCTTCCACCAGCGCGGGGATGGACGGGGACCCGTAGGGGAGCGCCACCACCTGGGTGAGCGGGCGGCGGGCCACCTCGCGGAGCCGCTGCACGAGAGCGGCCGCCGACACCGCCGGCGGCGCCCGGGCCGGCACGTCCTGCTCCACACCGTCGCGGACGATCCGGTAGCCGTCCGTCATGCCTCGGATGTGATCGATCAGCGCCGGGGAGACGATCAGCGTTACGGGGATGGGATACTCGGCCAACGCTGCGACGACGGTGTGCAGCCGTCCGCCCTCCGAGGTCTCCCGCTCCAGCGTGTCGTCCAGGAGCACCCCATCGGCCCGCACGGCAAGCGGTGCGTCGAGCACGAATCCCAGCGACAGGTGCAAGGGGAACTTCGGCGGCTCGGTCAGGAACACCAGCGCGGTTCTCAGCGTGGAGATCGTGGTGAAGCCCGAGCGGAGCTCGACCCCGATGGGGTACAGGCCGCTGGCGCCCTGGGCGGCCAGACCCGACACGTCCAGCTCGACGGTCTGGAACGACCGGCCTTCACGGGCGGGAAGTGACCCCTCGAGCCGCCTGGTTTCGGCGAACAGCGGCGACAGGACCCCTCCGCCCTCAAGCACCTCGCCGTACTCCGATCGCGAGCCCGTCGGGGAGGACACCACGACGGTGAGGCGGAGATCGTCGAACGGGGTCGCTCCCTCGTTGACCGCGCCAACACGGATGCGGAACGGCTGACCCGGCCCGGCCACGGAGGTCTGGCCGAGCAGCGCGAGCCGAACGGCCGTCGCTTCCTCGGCGAAAGCGGGGGTGTCGATCCCGACTGGAGCCATCAAGGCCGTCAATCCCGCCGCGACCATGACCGCCGCTCCCCGCGACAGCGAGCTCACCCGCTGACCGCCTGAACCGCCTTGCGGAGGATGTCGCGCTCGGAGTCGAATCCGGCCACGCCGACCGCTTCCTCGAGTGGGAACCACCGGACGTCTTCCATCTCCTTGTCCCGGGCCCCCGGCTCCTCGCCGCTGTCGTCCATCAGGAAGAAGTGAACGGTCTTCCGGATCCGGGTGCCTCCGGACACGAACCAGTAAGAGATCTCGCCGAGCGGCGCCCGAAGCGTTCCCCGGTACCCGGTCTCCTCGGCCACTTCCCGGATCGCTGTCTCCTCGGGACGCTCGCCCTCCTCCACCAGGCCCTTGGGAAGCCCCCACACCAGATCGCCGCGCTTGGTTCGACGTGAGGCCAGGAGGAGCTCGGGTCCGGAAGGCCCGTCCCGAACCACGACGCCTCCCGATGAGACCTGACGCTCCGTCTTCACCGCGCCACCCGGGCCACCTTGGCTTTTGCCGCCCGGACCAGGTCGTCGGGCCGGATCTTCAGGAGTGTCGACGGCTCGCCGCCCGCGAAGTACAGCACCTCCTGGCCGGACAGGCTCCGGTCCATGATCACCCGGGTGCCGTTCGGGAGGCCCACCGGAGGGACGGCCTCGGCCAGGTAATCGGTGAGGTCCGTGACGCGTTCGGGGGCAAGTTCGGCCAGCGACGGTGTGGGCGCCGCCACCGCGATGCGGCGAAGATCGGGCTCCCGGCCCGCGGGAACCAGCGCCACGACCAGTCCCTTGCTTCCCTCCAGCACCACGACGCGCCCGACCTGCTCCGCGGGCAGGCCGAGGACGGCCACCACTCGGTCCGGGGACCGGAGACGTCCGCGTACCGGGACGAGCTCGTGCGGGATGTCCCGCTCGAGGAGGAAGTTGTGGACGTCGACGCTGTTCCGCATGCCGTGCCTTACTCGCCCTGGTCCTGCTCTCGCCACCACTCGTCCAACACGCGGAAGGCCTCCTCCTTGGAGATCGGGCCGCGGTCCAGACGGATCTGGAGGAGATAGTCGAGGGCCTTGCCGACCATCGGGCCGGGCGGAAGCTTCAGGTGCTCCATGACCTCGTGGCCATCGAGCGGCGGGCGGATCCGCGACAGGTTCTCCTGCTCCGCCAGCCGGGCGATCCGCTCCTCGAGCTCGTCCTGCAGCTCGGCCAGTGCCCGGGCCTTGGCCGGATTCTGCGTGGTGCAGTCCGCTCGTGTCAGCAGGTTGAGCTTGTCGAGCAGCGGTCCGGCATCGCGCACGTATCGTCGCAGTCCCCCGTCGCCCCAGCTCCGGTATCCGTGGAACCGAAGATGCATGGCCACCAGCTGGGTGACGTCCTGCACGACGCGCTCCGGGAACCGCAGCGCTCGCAGACGCTGCTCGGCGAGGCGGGCTCCGACCACCTCATGGTGATGGAACTGGACGCCTTCCGCGGTGACCTGCCGGGTGTCGGGTTTGCCGATGTCGTGCAGCAACGCGGCCAGGCGGAGCGTGAGATCGGCTTCCGTCCGTTTGACCACGGCGAACGTGTGCCGGAGCACGTCCTTGTGCCGGTGGACCGGATCCTGTTGCAGCCGCAGCGCGGGGATCTCCGGGATGAACTGCTCCGCGAGACCGCTCTCCACCATCAGCTCCAGCCCCTGGTCGACGTGCTCTCCGAGCAGGAGCTTCGACAGCTCGTCGCGGATGCGTTCCGCGGAGATGATCTGCAGCCGCTGACGCATCCGGCGGATGGCCTCGACCACCTCGGGAATCGGTGTGACGCCCAAGGTCGAGACGAACCGCGCCGCCCGAAGCATCCGCAGGGGATCGTCGCTGAACGACTCTTCCGGTGTCAGCGGCGTTCGGAGCCGCTTGTGGGCCAGGTCGTAGAGCCCGCCGTGCGGGTCGGTCAGCTTCCCGCCCGGGACCCGGACGGCCATGGCGTTGATCGTGAAGTCGCGCCGGGCCAGGTCGGTTTCCACGTCCTTCGCGTAGGTGACGACGGGATGCCGTGAGTCAGTTCGATAGACGTCCTCGCGGAACGTGGTGATCTCCAGGATGTGCTCGCCCTTCCGCGCACCGACCGTTCCGTATTCCACGCCGACCAGGTAGCGGGAATCTGCCCAGCCCTGCAGCAGCCCGATGACTTGGGCCGGGCGGGCGTCGGTGGCGAAGTCCAGGTCCATGCCCATCGTTCCCATCACCGCGCCGCGCACTGCCCCGCCCACCAGGTACAGCTGGTGGCCAGCGTTCTCGAATCGCTCGCCAAGTTCGCTGGCGACGGGAGGAATCTCGAACAACTCGCCCTCGGGCGGGCGGAGGGAAGGGGTCACGGGCGAAGGATACCCTAGCCTTCTGGATGCACCGGCTACGCGCACTCCTCTATGTATGGACGCTTCCCAACACGCTGCTGGGATTGGTGCTCGGAGCGCTGTCGTTCCGGCGTCCGCGCGTCGTGGCCGGTGTGCTGGCGTTCGAGGGATCGACCGGTTCGTTGTGGGTCGTGCGCCGGCTCCGGCGCTCCGCGGTGACCTACGGGCACGTGGTGTTGTCGGTTCCGACGCTTCGCGGCGCCCTGCTGGCACACGAGCTGCACCACGTCCGCCAGTACGAGCGGCTGGGGATCTTCTACATCCCGGCATACGTGTTGATCTGGCTGGTCACCGGATACCGGCGTCATCCGTTCGAGCGATCCGCCCGGCGGGCGGAGACTCGGTCCCCCCTGGGGCCCGGCTAACCCAGCTGCTCCGCCCGAAGCTTCAGCTGGAAGTCGTGAGGCTGCGATGCGGCGACAGCCGCGTCGTCGGGGTTGACGAAGCCGCTGCGAACCAGCTCCACCAGAGCCTGGTCGAACGTCTGCATGCCGTAGAAGCTTCCCTCGGCGATCACGTCGGGGATCTCCCAGGTGTGCTCGGAGTGGAGGATCTTCTCTGCGACCCGCCCCGTGTTGATCAGCACCTCGACGGCCGGCACCCGCCCCTTCCCGTCGGCTCGAGGTAACAGCCGCTGGCACAGGACGCCCCGAAGGCTGGACGCCAGCGCCGTCCGAACCTGGCGCTGCATGCCGGTGGGGAACAGATCGATCATCCGGTTTACGGTCTCGGTGGCATCGAGCGTGTGAAGGGTGGAGATGACCAGGTGGCCGGTCTCCGCGGCCTGGATGGCGGCCTCGACCGTCTCCACGTCCCGGACCTCGCCGATGAAGATGACGTCGGGATCCTGACGGACCACATGCCGGAGCGCCGACCGGTACGAGGACGTGTCCATCCCGATCTCCCGCTGGTCGACGATGGATCGGTCGTCCCGGTGAAGGACCTCGATGGGGTCCTCGATCGTCACGATGTGGGCGGTCCGGTTCGCATTGATCCACCCGATCATGGTGGCGATCGTCGTGGTCTTGCCGGTTCCCGCGGGTCCGGTAACCAAGACCAGCCCCCGCTGTTCCTCGGCTAGGGCCCGTGCGGCCGGGGGAAGAGCCAGCTCTTCGAACGTGGGGATGTCGGTTCGGATGCGGCGGATGGCCAGACCCACCGATCCTCGCTGCCGGAACGCATTGACCCGGAACCTCCCCACGTCGGTGAGCGAGAAGGCGGCGTCGGCCTCGTTCGAGGTCCGGAACTCGTCCTCCTTGTGCTTGGACAGGAGCTGGGCGGCGGCCGCTTCCGCGTCGTCCACGGTCAGGGCCTCGAAGGGCGCGCGCCGGAGCTCGCCATCGACCCGGACCACGGGCGGCTGGCCGGGCTTCAGGTGGAGATCGCTGGCCTGCTCCTCGGTCATGTACCGGAGCAGCTTGATGACGTCCATTCCCCCTCCATCGGACGGCCGGCGCTTCGCCCTGAGCCGGTTTTAGGGAAAGCCCAGGTGGGCAAAGAAGAAGAGCGAACCAGCCAGGAGGTGGGTGGCAGTGGCGACCGATGCCCGCATGACCCGAGCCGACGCCGGCCGCAAGGGCGGTTTGACGACCAAGAAGCGGTACGGGCCGAACTTCTACCAACAGATCGGCCGAAAGGGCGGGAAGAAAGGCGGCCTGACCACCAAGCAGCGGTACGGTCCCGACTTCTACCGCACGATCGGCCGGAAGGGCGGCTCGCGCTAGCGGCTAGAGGATGGCGAAGACGGCCAGCACGACGTAAAGCACCACGACCAGCACGAAACCGGAAGCGATGACCGGGCCCACCTTCTCCAACGGTTTCTTCAGCGCTCCCGTCAGTCCGATCAGAGCGTTGCCCTCGATCAGGGCAAGCAACCCGGCGAAGATCAGCCAGTAGGCCCATCGCTCCCCGCTGGTGGATTCCCGGAACAGGAAGCCGCCGTGCCCCGATGTCGCCATGAAGAACACCATGGGGATGGACAGCACTACGTTGGTTCGCGACGCGAGCATGCCCCGGCGGGTGGCCCCCTCGGCCCGGGGATCGGCGCTCCCTCCACCGGCCACGGCCTGCGCCGAGCCGATCACGATCTTCTGGTTCGGCCAGATGACCGCCCAGACGTTGATGAACATGATGGTTCCCAGGATGCCGGCGGTGAGGACGACGAACCCATAGGCGGATCCGAACACCTGCTCCGCTCCGAACACGTCGAGCCGAACGAGCAGCAGGATCACGCCGGCCAGGAACGTCACCAGCGCCGAATACCGGAACCAGGCCAGGGCCCTGGGCACCAACTGGCGGGTGGCGGCCGATTTCACGCCCGCCTCGGTCTCGGCGAAGAACGGCGCCTGCACGAAGTTGAAGTAATAGAGGAGGCCGATCCACGTGATCCCGGCGATGATGTGGATCCACCGGGTGAGAAGGTCGAGCCCCTCTGGATAGCCGAAGATCTCCATGTCGTTCCTCCCCCAGTCGTCGCCGGGAGTATAGGAGCGGGATGGGATCAGACGAAATCCTGGCCTAGTTCGTGTCCCAGAAGATCTGGTCGATCTCCTTCACCAGTTGGAGCAGCTGTTCGCCTTGGGATGGGTCGATCGACCGCTTGGCTTCGCCGGCCGCCTTCGTCGCTTTCCAGAACAGGTCGTGGAGCCGGGGGTGGTCATCGAGGTGGTTCGGCTTGAAGTGATCCGTCCACAGGACCCACAGATGGTGCTTGACCAGGTCGGCCCGCTCTTCCTTGATCTTCAACGCCCGGCTTCCCCACTCGAGGTCGGATTGGCTGCCGACCTCCTTGCGCCTGGAGGGATCCTGAAACATCTCCTGGATGGCCTTCACGGACTCGGCTTCGATCCGGGCTTGGGCCGGGTCGTACACGCCGCAGGGGAGGTCGCAGTGGGCGTGGACCACACGACCGGGTCGAAGGAACGTGGCGAAGCGCATGGGGCCTCCTTTCGCTCGTCCCTCCGTCCATACCCCGGTGGCCTGGAGCCGAACCGGTAGCCTGTGCGGCGTGCGACGGTCGCTGTGGATCGCCGCGGTCACGGCGGTGGTCTGGGCGGTGGTTCGGCCCTTCCGGGCCGAGGTGGCCGGCCACAGCATGGCGCCGGCGCTGCTCCCCGGCGACTGGGTGGTCGGAACCAGAGCCTCTCTCTTACGCCGAGGCGACGTGGTCGTCCTGCGTTCTCCGGACGGCAGCCGGGACCTCATCAAGCGAGTCGTCGCCATCCCTGGCGACGTCGTGGGCGAACGCCGGCTGGAGAGCGGTGAGTACCTCGTGGCGGGCGACAACCGAGCCCACAGCACGGACGGCAGAACGTTCGGGCCCGTCGGGCGAGGCGCCATCGAAGGTGTGATCAGGTTCCGCTATTGGCCGCGTCCGGGCGTCATCCGCTCGCGCGTCATGCGCCGCTAGAGGCCGGGGACAGTTCGCGGTCGAGCTCCCAGACCTCGCCCAGGGAGACCTCGACACGGCGGCCGTTGTCCAGGCGGAGACGGAAGCGCTGCAGGGCCCGGCCGCCTCGCTCCTCCCGCCACGAGCGCTCGACGTCGGCGACACCGACCGCGACCCCGTCCCACACCAGCTCTCGTGGGGTTTCGTCTCCCCGAGCCCCCGCATACGAGCGCACCTCGATATCCGTCGGAAGTCGCCGCCTCCGAAGAGCGAGCGCTCCGCCCGCCGACAGATAAAGGACCCCGGTGGTGATGATGATCCCGAGGTCGGAAACGATAGGCCGGAGCGCCGTGGCCGCCAGGGCCGCGACCACGAACGCACCGTTGTACCCGATGTCGTAGACGGCGAACGCCCGTCCCCGGAACCGGTCTGCGACCTGACGCATGATGATGGTGTCCGAGGCGACCTTGGTGGCGGTCATGGCCGCCCCGCCCAGGCCGACCACGGCCAGGATGACCCCCCACGTGAGAAGAGGCGTCCCCGCGAGCGTGGCCACCCCCGCGGCGACGAAGGCGACGGGCCCCACGCCCGATCGGCCGACCCAGCCGGCCACCGCCGGAACGAGCAGCGACCCCACGAACCCTCCGACCGCCACCGTGCCCAGAACCACCGCGAACCCGCTCGGCCCGATGTCGAACCGAGCCCGTCCCACCACCAGCGCGGCGAGGATGATGAACCCATGCAGGGCGCGCATCGCCCAGGTTGCTGATACCGCGTAGATGGCGCCGGGCCTGTCCAGCAAGACCCGGAGCCCGTCTCGAACGTCGCGCAGGTTCTCGCGCAGCTCCGACATGATGCCGGCCAGCCCACGCTTCTCGCCGCGGGGCAGGTCGAGCGTGGCCGCGATGACGGCCGACGCTGCGGTGCAGACGGCGGCGATGAGGATCGGCAGGCGGGGCGAGACGGCCTCGGCCAGCGGTGCCCCGACCACCGCTCCCGCCAGCGCCGTGATCATGCCGGCCACGGACGCCACGGCATTCGCCTCCAGGTAGTCACTGCGTGGAACGACCAGCGGAATCACCGCGTTCTTCGTCGAGTGGAAGAAACGGTTGATCGACATGATGGCCACGCCGATGGCCAGGATCGCCGGCTCGGACCAAGCCAGCCCCGGGAGCAGGAGCAGGAGCAGCAGGCTTCGTGCCACGGACGACCCCGCAAGGATGGAGCGGCGCGAGAAGCGGTCGATGAAGGGGCCGGTGAACGGGCCGACCAGCGAGAAGGGAAGCAGGGTCACGGCCAGGACCTTGGTGACCTGGGCAGGGGTCTGTCCGGGCTCGAACCCGAAGATGAGCATCGACGCCAGCGCGATCTGGTACAGGCCGTCTGAGACCTGGGACAGCAGCTGTGCTCCGAGCAGCCGGCGGAAGCCGCGGCTCTGCAGGATCTCGCGCAGTCGCGCCAGGCCTCGCCGGAGCGACGTGATCACGACAGAGGCAGTCTAGGCCGGCCCGCCTTCGTCCTGCGGTTTTATGCCAGGCTCAGCGGACGGGAGAGCTCTCGCCGGCGAACACCGCGGGGAGCTGCGAGCCGTTCCCCAGGATGAAGTCCTCCACCATCTCCCGGGCGTCCTCGTCGGAGAACTGCACCGGCGGCGACTTCATGAAGTACGCCGACGGGCCGACCAGGGCCCCGCCGATCTTGCGGTCCAGCGCGAGCTTGGCGCACCGAACCGCGTCGATGACGATCCCGGCGGAGTTCGGCGAGTCCCACACCTCGAGCTTGAGCTCCACCGACAGCGGGACGTCCCCGAACTGCCGGCCCTCGAGCCGGATGTGCGCCCACTTCCGGTCCTGCAGCCACGGAACATGGTCCGACGGCCCGATGTGCACGTCGCCGGCCCCGAGCTCGCCGCGGAGCTGTGACGTGACGGCCTGCGTCTTGGAGATCTTCTTCGAGGTCAGCCGGTCCCGCTCCAGCATGTTCATGAAGTCCATGTTGCCGCCGAAGTTGAGCTGGGAGGTGTGCTCCACGCGGACCCCGCGGTCCTCGAACAGCTTGGCCAGGACCCGGTGGATGATCGTTGAGCCGACCTGCGACTTGATGTCGTCGCCGATGATGGGCAGGCCCGCGTCGGCGAACTTCCGAGCCCACGCGGGGTCGGAGGCCACGAAGGCGGGGATGCAGTTGACGAAGCCGCATCCCGCGGCGATGGCCGCTTCGGCGTAGTGGCGGGCCGCCTGCTCGCTCCCGACCGGGAGGTAGCTGACCACGACGTCGGCGCGCGCCTCGCGAAGCGCGGCGGCCACGTCCACGGGGGGGTCGTCGGACTCCTGGATCGTCTCGCGGTAGTAGGCCCCCAGCCCGTCGAGCGTCGGGCCACGCTGCACGGTCGCCCCCGTGGGAGGCACGTCTTCGGCGAACCGGATCGTGTTGTTCGGCTCGGAGAAGATGGCCTCGGCGGCGTCCCGGCCGACCTT
>DASZKM010000216.1:0-10691 GCA_035947055.1 Actinomycetota bacterium | reverse complement strand
CGGCCATCTCCAGGACCGTCACCTCGGTGCCCAGCTGCCGGGCCGAGGCCGCCACCTCGGCGCCGATGAATCCCGCCCCCACGATGACCAACCGGCCTCCGCCGCCGAGGGTGGCCCGGATTCGGTCGGCGTCCCCGACCCGGCGGAGATACAACACACGCTCCGACGGCTCGCCCGGCAGCCGACGCGCGCTGCCTCCGGTGGCCAGGAGGACGGCGTCGGCCGAGAGCCGCCTGCCGTCGACGGTGACCGCCGGTCCGGCCGGGTCAAGCGACTCCCCCGTGGTCCCCACTCGAAGGTCGATGTCGTTGTCCCCGTACCACGCCGCGGGATGGACCAGCAGCTCGTCCCGTCCCTGCTCCCCCCGGAGGTATTCCTTCGACAGAGGGGGCCGCTCGTACGGCGGATCGGGCTCGTCCCCGACGAGGACGACGGCACCATCGAATCCTTCCTGGCGAAGGGTCTGCGCCGCCGCGGCGCCGGCCATCCCGGCGCCGACGATCACGAACGTGGGTGGCACTCGAGGCATCCTAAACGGAGAACGCCCGGCGGGAGCGTGACGGCGCGGCTGTGGGATAACGTTCCCCCGTGGCCCGGCCGCTCCCGGACAGCGTGGTCATCGACGGCGGCCCCATCGGCACGGACGAGGTCGTGGCGGTGGCGCGCCACGGCGCGAAGGTTGAGGTCGGAGCGGACGTGGCCACGCCCATGGTCCGGGCGCGGGAACACGTGGAGCGCCACCTGGCGTCCGGTCAAGCCGTGTACGGCATCACCACCGGCTTCGGCGCGCTGGCCGACGTTCGCATCGAACCCGGTGACATCCAGCGCCTGCAGCACAACGTGATCCGCAGCCACGCCGCGGGGACCGGGGAGTTGCTTCCCGCCGAAGTGGTCCGGGCCATGATGCTGCTCCGGGCCCGCTCGCTGTCCGCGGGCTATTCCGGCGTCCGCCCCATTCTCGTCGAGCGACTGGCCGATCTGCTCAACGCCGGGATCCATCCGGCCGTCCCCAGCCGGGGGTCGGTGGGCGCGAGCGGCGACCTGGCGCAGCTGGCGCACATCGCGCAGTGCCTGATCGGGGAGGGTCAGGTCCTGGCCAACGGCGGGTCCGAGCCGGCAGGCCAGGCGCTCCGCCGGGCCGGCCTGGAGCCGCTGGATCTCCAGGCCAAGGAAGGGATCGCCATGGTCAACGGCACGGAGGGGATGCTGGCCCTGGGCCTCCTGGCCGAGCACGACGCAGCCGCCCTCCTGACCACCGGCGACATCACCGCGGCGATGAGCGTGGAGGCGGCCCTGGGAACGGACGGCCCCTATGCCGCTGAGATCCAGGAGCTTCGGCCCCATCCCGGGCAGGCCGCATCGGCGTCGAACTTTCGAGCGTTGCTGGAGGGGAGCCCGATCATCGCGTCCCATCGGGAGAGCGAGCACGCGGTCCAGGATCCGTACTCGATGCGCTGTGCGCCGCAGGTGCACGGGGCCGCCCGGGACGCGGGGTCCTTCGCCCGCGAGGTCTTCGACCGGGAGCGAGCCTCGGTGGTCGACAACCCGGTGATCCTTCCCGACGGCCGGGTGGAGAGCACCGGCAACTTCCACGGCGAGCCGCTGGCCTATGCGCTCGACCTGCTGGGCGTGGCGATGACCGGGGTGGCGAACATCTCCGAGCGCCGGACGTACTGGCTGCTGGGGCCCGGGGAGCGCCGGGGGCTGCCTCCGTTCCTGAGCACCGACGCCGGTCTCGGGTCGGGGTACATGTTGGCCCAGTACACCCAGGCGTCGCTGGTGACGGAGTGCAAGATCTCATCGGCGCCCGCGGGGGTGGACTCCATCCCGACGTCCGGGACGCAGGAGGACCACGTCAGCATGGGCTGGCTGTCGGGACTGAAGACCCGCCGCATCCTCGAGCTGGTCACGTCCGTGCTGGCCATCGAGGCGGTCTGCGCGGCCCAGGCCCTGGACCTCCGCCGCCCCATGGAGCCGGCCATCGGAACCGCCGCGGTGCTGCGCGCGATCCGCGAACGCGTGCCGTTCCTCGACGCAGACCGCGACGTGTCGGTGGACATCCGCGCCGCCGAGGAGCTGGTCCGGTCCGGTGGGCTGGTCGAGGCGGCACAGGCGGAGGTGGGTGAGCTCCGATGAGCGGGCCGAGAGAGGTGCGGGCCCCGCGAGGCACGGAGATCTCCTGCCGCGGCTGGCCACAGGAAGCCGCGCTGCGGATGCTGATGAACAACCTCGACCCAGACGTCGCGGAGCGGCCCGAGGACCTCATCGTGTACGGAGGGACGGGGCGCGCCGCCCGCGACTGGAACGCCTACGACGCCATCGTTCGATCGCTGCGGACCCTGGAGGACGACCAGACCCTGCTGGTCCAGTCGGGGAAGCCCGTCGGGATCTTCCGCACGCATCCCACCGCGCCTCGGGTCCTGATCTCCAACGCGATGCTGGTTCCCCGATGGGCGACGTGGGAGACGTTCCGCGACCTGGAACGCAAGGGTCTGACCATGTTCGGGCAGATGACGGCCGGATCGTGGATCTACATCGGGACCCAGGGGATCCTGCAGGGAACGTACGAGACCCTGGCCGAGTGTGCCTCCCAGCACTTCGGCGGAACGCTCCGCGGCCGCGTGGTTCTCACCGCGGGGCTCGGGGGCATGGGCGGCGCCCAGCCGCTGGCCGTGACCATGAACGAGGGTGTCGCGCTGGTGGTGGAGGTCGATCCGGCCCGGATCGAGCGGCGGGTCAAGACGAGGTATCTCGACCGGCAGACCGAAGACCTCGACGAGGCCCTGCGATGGGTGGACGAAGCTCGCGCGGCCGGGGAGCCACTATCCGTCGGGCTGCTCGGCAACGCCGCTGAAACCCACCCCGAGCTCGTCCGCCGCGGCTGCCACGCGGACGTGGTCACCGACCAGACCAGCGCCCACGATCCATTGGACGGCTACGTCCCCACGGGGTTATCGCTGCAGGATGCGGCGGATCTTCGGACGCGTGATCCCGTCGAGTACGTGAAACGGTCGCATGCGTCGATGGCCGACCAGGTGGAGGCCATGGTTGCGTTCATGGACCGCGGCGCGGTGGTCTTCGACTACGGCAACAACCTGCGGGCGGGTGCCGCCGAGGGTGGATCGGACCGAGCGTTCGAGTATCCGGGGTTCGTCCCGGCATTCGTCCGGCCCATGTTCTGCGAAGGGAAAGGCCCGTTCCGCTGGGCGGCGCTGTCCGGTGACCCGGGCGACATCCTGGCCACGGACCGCGCGGTGGCCGAGCTGTTCCCCGAGAACGAGCGGCTGGCCCGGTGGCTGCGTCTGGCCGAAGAGCGGGTGGCGTTCCAGGGACTGCCGGCCCGGATCTGCTGGCTGGGCTACGGAGAGCGCGAGCGGGCCGGGCTTCGATTCAACGAGCTCGTGGCGTCGGGCGAGGCCGGGGCGCCGATCGTCATCGGCCGCGATCATCTCGACGCCGGCAGCGTGGCATCGCCGAACCGCGAGACCGAGGGGATGGCAGACGGCTCGGACGCCATCGCCGACTGGCCGGTCCTCAACGCGCTGCTGAACACCGCCGCGGGAGCGCACTGGGTGTCGCTCCACCACGGCGGCGGGGTAGGCATCGGGTACTCGATCCATGCCGGGATGGTCGTGGTGGCGGATGGCTCGGAGGACGCGGCGGGAAGGCTGGAACGCGTGCTGACGTGCGACCCCGGCTTAGGAGTGGTCCGCCACGCGGACGCCGGGTACGACCGGGCCATCCAGGTCGCGGATGAGCGGGGGATCGAGCTCCCGTGGAGGAACGGCGGCTGAGCTCCGTCGACCCGAACTGGCCGCGGGCCGGCGGCTGGCTGGCGGGGGACCATGAACAGGGGGCGGCGCGCCGGCTCGCCGTGCTCGGCGCCCCGCTGCACGTCTCCTCGCTGACCGCAGGCCGATGCGATCTGGCCCCCGGCGCCATCCGGAGGGCGCTGGACCGGCTGGGGACCCACGACATCGAGCTCGACGTCGACGTCCGCGAGGTGGCGGCCAGGGACCTCGGTGACCTTCCGCTGGCCGAGTCCACACCCGAGGCGGCCCTGGATCCGCTGTCCTCCGCCGTGGCGGCTGCCGCGGTGGCCGCGGACGTGGCCGTGGTACTGGGCGGCGACAACAGCGTGACCCGCCCCGGCGTGCACGGGCTCGGAGCGCTCGATGAGATCGGCCTCCTCACCATCGACGCTCACCTCGACCTGCGGGACACGACGAACGGCCTGACCAACGGGAATCCGGTACGGGCACTGCTGGAGGACGGCCTCCCCGGGCAGCACGTGACCCAGGTGGGCATCCAGGCGTTCGCCAACTCGAGGCGCTACGTGGACGTGGCCCGGGACGCCGGCATCACGGTGGTGACGGCCGACGAGACCCGCCACCGAGGGTTGGAAGCCGTCATCAAGGAGGAACTGCAGCGCCTGAAGGCCCAGGTGAAATCGATCTACGTGGATCTCGATGTGGACGTTCTGGACCGGGCGTTCGCCCCCGGGAGCCCCGGGTCGCGACCGGGCGGGCTGGCCCCGGCGGACGTGCGAGCCGCGGCCCGCACGGTGGGGCGGCATCCGAACGTCCGTGCCGTGGACATCGTGGAGGTCGATCCGACCACCGATGTCGCCGACGTCACCGTGCTGGCCGCCGCGTCGTTCCTGCTGGCGTTCGCTGCGGGCCTGGCGGCCCGGCCGCTTTAGCGGTTCAGGCCGGCACCGTCAGTCCCAGATCCCGAAGGCGGGAAGCAGGTATCGCGCGATGAAGTACAGGACCACGATCGTGATGACCAGGATGAACCCGTACTTCACGACGGCGTAACCCGTCAGGCCGGTGCCTGGCTCATGCGCGTGCTGGTCTCCGTGCGTGTGCGTGTCGCCCATCGTGCCTCCTTTCCCTGGAGGTTCATTCCCGCGGGGGCACTCGGTGAAACTAGGCCTCAGGCTCGCCGACCGAGCGGCGCAGGTCGCGCAGCGTCCGGGCCAGCAGCCGGGAGACGTGCATCTGCGAGATCCCCAGCTCGTCCGCGATCTGGGTCTGGGTCAGCCCGCGGAAGAATCGGAGGTACAGGATGGTCCGCTCGCGCTGAGGGAGCTCCTGGATGGCCGGCGCCAGGCTCGTCCAGCCCTCCAACTGTTCGAACATCTCCTCCTCGGCACCCAGACGGTCGATCGAGGTGGCGCCGTCTTCATCGGTCGGGGCATCGAGGGATGCGGTGGTGTAGGCGTGAGCCGTCTCCATCGCCTCGAGGACCTCTTCGTCGGAGAGCTCCGTCCGCTGTGCGATCTCCCTGATGGTGGGGGCCCGGCCCAGATCCTGGGACAGCTCGCTGACGGCCCGGCCGACCTTCATGCCCGCTTCCTGTAGCCGGCGAGGCACGCGCAGCGCCCAGCCCTTGTCGCGGAAGTGCCGCTTGAGCTCGCCCACAACGGTGGCCGTGGCGTACGTGGAGAACTTGACCTCGCGGGACAGGTCGAACCTATCGATGGCCTTGAGCAACCCGATGTTGGCCACCTGGATCAGGTCCTCGATCGGCTCGCCCCGGCCGAAGAACCGCCGGGCCAGGTACTCCGCCAGAGGCTGATAGATCCGGGTCAGCTCGTCCCGAGCCTCCGGTTCGGGGAGGCGGCGGAACAGCTCCTCGCGCTCGCCGGATTCGCCTTGAACGGAAGCTTCGTCGATGTCCTCCTCCGGGCGTTCCGGGGCCGCGGTCACGTGCCGCCGCCTTCCACGGCCATCCGCACCGAAGCGCCCTCGTCGGTCAGCTCGAAGGCGACGTCGTCGGCCAGACCCGTGAGCACGCGCCAGGCCAGACCCTCCTGGAACCCCGTCGGCGGCCACGTCCCCGGCGAGGCCGGCGCGTCCGTGCACGCGAACACCCGCACGCCGGTACCGGTGGGCGTCACCCGAACCGTGAGCATGGCGTCATCACCCGGAAGAGCCAGGAGCTGGTCGCAGGCCTCGTCCACGGCCAGCCGAAGATCCTCGATGCGGTCGTACGTCAGATCCATGGCCGCGCCCACGCTGGCCGCAACGAACCGGACGACGCGAACGAACTCCGGCGCGGCAGGAACGGTGACGGTGACGTCCGCGGACACTGGTTGCCTATACTATGTCGCTCCGGCCACGAGGCCGGTTCCGATCATGACCGAAAGCCTCTTCGTCGAGCCGAAAGAACGCGGATCCTGGACGGTGGTGGACGTCAAGGGCGAGATCGACCTGGACACCGCGCCGCAGCTGAAGGCCGTGCTCGGCGACGCCATCAAGGGCGGAGCTATCAACATCGCCGTGAACCTGGAAGGCGTGGAGTTCCTCGACTCCAGCGGGCTCGGCGTCCTCATCGGAAGCCTCAAGCGGTGTAAGGAGGCGGGAGGGATGCTGGCCCTGGTCTCTCCTCGTCGGCCGATCCGCAAGGTGCTGTCTATCACCGGGCTGGACAAGGTGATCCCCATCCACGACACCGTGGAGGAGGCCACGTCGGCGTGACCGGCGGCCAGAACGGTGGACCGCCCCGCTTCAAGCTGACAACGCCTCTGGAGCCGCCGTACATCGCCACCGCTCGGATGTTCGCTGCCTCGCTGGCCCGACAGTTCGACCTCCCCGAGGACACCATCGAAGACCTCAAGCTGGCCATGTCCGAGGCCTGCGCCCGGGCAGTGGCCACGGGAGGGAAGGACGGGCGCCTGGACGTGGCCGCGGAACGACGGGGCGACCGTCTGGTGTTCGAGGTCGTCCAGGGATCGGGCTCCCTCGCGGAAGGCGGGGAAGTCGCGACGGATTCCATGGAGGCCGCGCTTCACCTGGAGCTCATCGGTGCGTTGTTCGACGACGCGGAGTCGGTGGCGGGGCCGGACGGCGCCCAGGTGATCCGCTTCTCGGCAGCGTAGGCCGCTACGACGTCATTTCCGGGACGCGGATCACCACGATGGCGATGTCGTCCCGAGGCTTCTCGCGTGTCGCGGCGGCGGCTTCGACGTAGATGCGGTCGGCGATCCCCGCGGCATTGAGGGAGTCGCTCTCCCACAGCAGGGCCACCAACGTGGAGTCGCCGCCCTTCCCGGTGCGCTCCAGTCGCTCGGTGACGCCATCGGTGTAGAAGATCAGCGCGTCTCCGGGACGCAACTGAACCGGTGCCTTCTCCAGGTGGGGCTCGGGGAACACTCCGAGCAGCGTGCCGAGGCAATCGGCGGCCTCGATCTTTCGGGCCGGGCGGTAGACCAGGGGCGGGGGATGCCCGCCGCAGGACACCATCACGTTGATCGAGCCGTTGCCGTTTCGCTCGATCCGCCCGAGTGCCACCGTGCAGAACCGGTCGCCGTTGGTGCGGATCATCTCGTGGTTGACCGTCGATAGCACCACGCTGGGGTCGGACTCCTGGGTGGCGGCGGTCCGGATGGTCTGGCGCACGAGCCCGGTGATCGCCGCGGCCTCGGGACCCTTCCCGCATACGTCACCGACGGCCACGGCCCAGCTCCGTTCGCCGGCCTCGAAGACGTCGTAGAAGTCCCCGCCCACCAGGTTGCCCGACCCGGCCGGTCGATACCGCACGGCGACGTCCAGCCCGGGGATCTCCGGGGTTTCTGGCGGAAGCAGGCTGTTCTGGAGGGTCTGCGCGATCCGGCTCCGCTCCTGGTGCACGCGGGCGTTCTCGATGGCCATCGATGCCGTTCGGGCCAGCTCCTCCACGAACGGCAGGTCGATGCGCCGGTGACGCCGGCCCGACTCCGCATGGGCCAGGGTGAGAACGCCGATAGGCCCACGCGATCCGGACAGGGGAACCAGGATCGCCGAACGCATCCCCACCTCATCGAGCATCTCCCGATGGTCCTCGTCCTGCTCATGGCCTTCGAAGAGACCGGTGGGCGTGTTCCGGAGCACGACCGGCTTCCCCGTCCGGAGGACACGGAACATGGAGCTGTTCGGATCGTTGGGGTCGGGCGGATACCGTTTCCACAGTTTCTCGACGATGTCGACCTTCTCGGGGTTGGCGTGCGCCACCCGAAACGTGAGCTGGGAGTCATCGTCCGACCGCAGATGCACCGCGCACCAGTCGGCCAGCCGGGGCACGGCCAGGTGCGTGAGGTTCTGCAGCGTGGTGCCGTAGTCGAGAGAGGTCGTGATGATCCGGTTGGCGTCGGCCAGGAACGTCACCCGCTCCTGGATGGCCCGGGACCGGGCCCGGGCCGCTTCCTCCACCGACACCAGAACGGCGATGGCCACGAACACCACCAGCAGGATCACGGCGTTCGTTCCGATCACGAACCCACCGGCGGATGAGGCGATGAACGCGCTATGCGCCAGGAACGACGCGGCGGCGGCGACCAGACCGGGCCACAGCCAGCCCACCCCCGCTGCGGCCACCACGGCGATGAGGAACAACCCGGCCGGGGCGTGCAGGCGCTCGATCATGGGCGCCAAGAGGAACGGCCCGGCGAGGCCGATGACCAGGCCGATGACGGTCCTCCGGCGGCCGGGGCCGACCACGAGCTCGTGGACCATGCCGGCGGCCGGGCGGGCGGTCGGGCGAGACTGCATCCCCATCGAGCGTACTCCCTTCGCCGTGAAAGCACGGAATCCCTTTGCCGCCCGGTACAATCCGGCCGCGATGCGAACGGTCAACATCGAGCGAACCGAGCAACCCCGGGGGCTCCGACTCGGCGGCGAGATCGACCTGTCGAACACGGACCAGCTCACCGCGGCGCTCGATCCGGAGGTGGCCCAAGGCGGCGACGTGACCCTCGACGTATCCGCCCTCGAGTTCATCGACAGCTCGGGGATGCGGGTCCTGATCCGGGCCCTGATCGACCTGGAGGATCGGGGCCGGCTGGTCCTGGTCCGCCCCCGGGAGCCCCTCCGTCGCCTGATCGCCGTCATGGGCCTGGAGCGGTTCGGCAACCTCCAGATCCAGCCTGGGGAGGACGAGCCCGAAGGGACGAATAGGGCAGGGTGACAAAATTCTCAGGAAGTGGCTTAGGGAGGACGCGGTCGGGGAATCATCCAGGCTGACCGAAAGGACGGCTTTTGAACCTGGAACGCCGATTGCCGGCGACGATGCAAGCTCCGGCTGAGGCCAGACGCTCCGTCGAGCAGCTGGCCGAGAAGCTCGAACCCGAATGCCTGGAAGTGGTTCGACTGCTGGTGAGCGAGCTGGTCACGAACAGCGTGCGCCATGCGGGACTTCGCGGCGAGGACTGGGTCGATCTCACCCTGCAGGTGACGAAGAACGGTGTGCGGGCGGCGATCACCGACCGCGGCGAGGGCTTTCAGGCCATCCGCCGCCAGCCGGCACCCGGCTCCACGTCGGGCTGGGGGTTGTTCCTCCTGGACGAGCTGGCGGACAGCTGGGGGGTCTCGGGCGACGGGTCCACCCGGGTGTGGTTCGAGATCGTCCGGCGACCGGCGCCCGCGCCGTCCGCTTCCGAGCTCAGCTCTTCCTGACCGGACTTCGCCGGCGCGTCTACCCGAGCAGCCCTCGCACGAAGTACCAGACGAACACCGCCGACACCAGGTACAGCAGCCAGTGGACCTGCTTCCACCGCCCGGTGAGCGCGGCGACGACCGTGTACGACACGAAGCCCGCCCCCACGCCATTCGTGATGCTGAACGTGAACGGCATCATGCCGATGGTCAGCAGGGCCGGGATCCCGATGCGGGGCTCGGCCCAGTCGATGTCCCGGACCAGCGTCATCATGAAGTACCCCACGATCACCAGCACCGGCGCGGTGGCCTCCGGGGGGATCATCCCGGCGATCGGTGACAGGAACAGCGACAGCAAGAAGAGGACGCCGACGACCACGGCGGTGAGTCCCGTCCGGCCCCCTTCGGCCACCCCCGCGGCGCTCTCGATGTAGGTCGTGTTCGACGAGGCGGACGCGGCGCCGCCCGCCGCCGCAGCCAGCGAGTCCACGACGAGAACGCGATTGATCCCCGGGAGCCGGCCCTGGCGATCGAGCAGACCGGCCTCTCCACCGACCCCGATCACGGTTCCGACCGTGTCGAAGAAGTCGGACAGCATCACCGAGATCACCAGCGCGGCCGACGTGGCCAGCCCCAGCGTGCCGAAGAAGTCGAACGAGAACGAGCCCACCAGCCCGAAATCGGGCGTCTCGATGATGGACTCCGGGAACGCCGCCACGCCGGGCCCCACGTCCGCCCACAGCTGCAGGTCTCCCCAGATCTCGTTGATGGCCACGGCCACCGCGGTGGTGGCCAGGATCCCGATCAACAGCGCCCCGCGGATGCGGGACGCGACCAGCGCGGCCGTGAGGCCCAACCCGATCACGAACACCAGGATCCGCAGGGAGGACAGATCCGGATTGAGGGTCACGATGGGCTCCCCCGCTTCGGGATGCACCACGACGCCGGCGTTCACCAGGCCGATGAACGCGATGAACAGACCGATGCCGATTCCGATGGCTCGCTTGAGGTCCATGGGGATGGCCTCCAGCACTGCCTGCCGGAACCCCGTCACCACCAGCGCGGTGATGATCAGGCCCTCGACCACGATGACCCCCATCGCCTGGGGGAACGACAGACCGAACCCGGCCACGAGTCCGAAGGCCACGAACGCGTTCAGGCCCAGCCCCGCCGCCAGCGCGAACGGGTAGTTGGCGAAGAGCCCCATGGCCAGCGTCATCACGCCGGCGACCAGTGCGGTGGCCGCCAGGACCTGCTCGAAGGGGAGGCCCGCAT
>DASZKM010000215.1:0-2823 GCA_035947055.1 Actinomycetota bacterium | reverse complement strand
GTGCCGTCCTCGGGGGTGACCTTGCGCTGTTCCGCGACCCCGCTGCGCGTCCACAGGTTCTCGACCAGGTGGGCGTGCATCACGGCGGGAAGCACGGGCGCGGTGGGATCGGGTGGGGGCGGCGGCTCGCCCTCGGCCAGGGACCGCTCGAAGGCCACGTAGGTCATGTGGGGATTGCCGTCGACATCGGTGGTCAGCGACAGTCCGGTCCCCGCCGAGGCGGTGGCATCGACGACCTGGACGATGAACCGGGGGCCTTCTTCCTCCTGCGATCGGACCACGATGTCGGTTCCGCCGCAGGACACGGCCAGGAAGGCGGTGGCCAGCAGCGCGAGCAAGGGTTTCCTCAGCACGGCGGAGGGAGTTCTATCACGGGCCGGGGATGGCCCGGCAAGCTATGCGGATGTGGCGGCCGCGCGACGCGGCCTGGGAAGGAGGATCTCCGCCAGGAACGTTCCGGTGTGCGACGGCTTGACGCCGGCGATCTCCTCCGGCGGTCCGGCCGCCACCACCTCGCCGCCGGCGTCGCCCCCCTCCGGGCCCAGGTCGATGATCCAGTCGGCGGTCTTCACCACGTCGAGGTTGTGCTCGATGACCACCACCGTGTTCCCCGCATCCACGAGGCGGTCCAGCACGCCCAGGAGCTTGCGGACGTCGTCGAAATGCAGGCCGGTCGTGGGCTCGTCGAGGATGTAGAAGGTCCGTCCCGTGGCCCGCCGGGCCCGCTCCGAAGCCAGCTTGACCCCCTGCGCCTCCCCACCGGACAGCGTCGGCGCCGGCTGCCCGAGCTTGATGTACCCGAGACCCACATCCGACAGCGTCTGCAGGTGCCGCGCGATGACCGGGATGTTCCGGAAGAAGTCCAGGGCCTCGTCCACGCTCATGGCCAGGACGTCGGCGATGCTTCGGCCCTTGTACCGGACCGCCAGCGTCTCCCGATTGTACCGGCGGCCCTTGCACTGCTCGCACGTGACGTACACATCGGGCAGGAAATGCATCTCGATCTTGATCTGTCCCTCGCCGGCGCAGTTCTCACACCGGCCGCCCCGGACGTTGAACGAGAACCGGCCGGGCTTGTACCCCCGGACCCGGGCCTCGGGGACCTGGGAGTAGAGCTTGCGGATGTGGTCGAACAGGCCCGTGTACGTGGCTGGGTTCGAGCGCGGCGTCCGTCCGATCGGGGACTGGTCCACGTGCACGACCTTGTCGATGTGCTGCCACCCCACCAGGCGACGGTGCTTCCCCGCCAGGATCCGGGTCCGGCTCAGCTTGCCCTGCAGAGCACGGTGGACCACGTCCTGGACCAGCGTGGACTTGCCCGATCCCGACACGCCGGTGATGCAGATGAACGTTCCCAGCGGGAACGCGACATCGATCCCCTTGAGGTTGTGTTCCGCCGCACCCCGGACCTCGAGCCACCGTCCGGACGGGCTCCGGCGGGTGCTCGGAACGGGGATCTCGGTCCGGCGGGACAGGTAGGCGCCCGTGATCGAGCTCTCGTCTTCCAGGAGCCCGGCCACCTCGCCCGCGTAGACGATCTCTCCGCCCTTCTCTCCCGCTCCCGGTCCGATGTCCACGATCCAATCGGCGGTGCGGATCGTGGTCTCGTCGTGCTCCACGACGATCAGCGTGTTGCCCAGGTCCCGGAGCCGAACGAGCGTGTCGATGAGCCGCCGATTATCCCTCTGGTGCAACCCGATCGAGGGCTCGTCCAGTACGTACAGAACCCCGACCAGCCCCGAGCCGATCTGCGACGCGAGACGGATCCGCTGGGCTTCCCCGCCGGCCAGAGTTCCCGCAGCCCGTTCCAGCGTGAGGTAGTCGAGCCCCACGTCGACCAGGAATCCCAGTCGGGCCTTGATCTCCTTCAACAGACGCTCGGCGATGAGCTGCTCGCGCTCGGTGAGCTTTTCCGGAAGCCCGTCCAGGAACTCCATGGTCCCCGACACCGACAGGGAGGTCAGCTGGGAGATGTTCAGGTCGGCCACGGTGACGGCCAAGGACTCCGGCCGAAGCCGGGCGCCCCGGCACGCCCGGCACGGAACCTCCCGCATGAACTGCTCCCACCGCCACCGGGCATGGTCCGACTCGGTCTCCTCGTGCCGCCGCTCGATGTTGGGGAGCACGCCCTCGAACGTCGTCCAATAGGAGCGCTGTCGTCCGTACCGGTTGCGGTACCGCACGTAGATGTGCTCGTCCGAGCCGTACAGCACGACGTCCTTGATGTCTGCCCGGAGCTTCCTCCACGGCACGTCCAGCGAGAACTTGTGCGTGTCCGCCAGCGCCTCCAGCACGCGATGCCAGTACTCCAGCCGGGACGAGGCCCACGGGGCGATCGCTCCCTCCGAGATCGACAGGTCCGGGTCGGGCACCACCAGCGCGGGATCGACTTCCAGCCTCGTCCCCAGACCATCGCACGTCACGCAGGCTCCGTACGGCGAGTTGAACGAGAAGTTCCGGGGGGCCAGTTCCTCGAACGACAGTCCGTCGTACGTACACGCCAGGTTCTGGGAGAACGTGACGATCTCTTCTCCGCCCGCAGACCCGCCGTCCGTCTGCACGGCCAGGGCGGCCAGTCCTTCGGCCAGCTCCAGGGCAGCCTCCACGGAGTCGGCCACCCGGCGGCGGATGTCGGGCTTCGCCACCAGCCGGTCGACCACCACCTCGATGTCGTGCTTGTAGTGGCGCTCCAGGCGGATGGGCTCGGACAGGTCGCGGACCTCCCCGTCGATCCGTGCCCGGGCGAATCCCCGCCGGGCCAGGTCCTTGAGCAGCCGCTCGTACTCGCCCTTCCGGCCTCGGATCACCGGGGCCAGGACCTGG
>DASZKM010000214.1:0-6051 GCA_035947055.1 Actinomycetota bacterium | reverse complement strand
CCCGCCGTCGTGCCCCACGCCAGCGAGGTGGCAAGGAGGCCGAGCAGCGCGAGCAGGGCTGAGCGTCGCATGGGAGGACTCCCTCGTAAGGATTCGCCGCGTGCGCCTGGCTTCCTGCCTGGGGCCGATACGATGGACCCGTGGACGGCGTCCTGCTGCTGAAGATCGCCGGTGAGATCGCCACCAAGTCGGCTCGCACGCGGCGGCGCTTCCTCCGGGTGCTGGCCCGGAACGTGCGGGCCGCCCTACGGCGCGCCGGGGTTCGAGGAGCGGTCGAGCCTCGGTGGAGCCGGCTCGTGGTCCGCACCGACGACCCCGAGCGAGCGGGGCGAGCGCTGTCCGCCGTCTTCGGTCTGCACTCCGTCTCGGAAGCCCATCCCATCCCGCCCGGCTCGCTCGATGAGCTGGTGAAGGCGGCCGCCGCGGCATCGCGGGAACGGGTCCGGGGCCGGACGTTCGCCGTGCGCGTCAAGCGTTCGGGTGACCATCCCTTCCGTTCACCCGACGTGGCCACGGCGCTGGGCACTGCCCTGTTGCCCGACTCGGCCGGGGTGGACCTCGACGATCCGGAGGTGACCGTCCGGGTGGAGGCCTCCGACGGCGAAGCGTTCGTCCTGCTGGATGGACGGCCGGGACCGGGAGGCCTGCCGGTCGGTGTCGGTGGCCGCGTCCTGTCGCTGTTCTCGGGGGGCTTCGACTCTCCGGTGGCCACGTGGATGGCCATGCGGCGAGGGATGTCGGTGGATCTGCTCGTGTTCGACCTGGGGGGGTGCGCTCAGGTCGATGCGGCCCTTGAGGTGGCCCGGGAGCTGGCCACCAGATGGGGGCCGGGCGTGGAGCCCGCCGCTCACGTCGTGGACCTCGCTCCCGTCGTGTCGGCGCTGCGCGATCGCGTCGATCCTGGGATCCGTCAGGTCCTGCTGAAGCGATCCATGTACCGGGCCGGGACGGTGCTGGCCCGCCGCCTGGGGTGCGAAGCGCTGGTGACCGGAGAGGCCCTGGGCCAGGTTTCCACGCAGACGCTGCGCAACCTGACGGTGGCCGACGAGGCCGCCGGCGTGCCGGTCCTTCGTCCGCTGGTCGGCATGGACAAGGAAGAGATCATCGGCCGGGCCCGGACCATCGGAACCCACGACGCCTCCGAACGGGTCCAGGAGCACTGCGCGATCTCCACGGGCCGGGTGGACACCGCGGCGAAGCTCGGGCAGGTCCTTACCGCGGAGGGTCGCATCGACGAGTCGTTCATCCACGCGGCCGTCGACGGCTCGACGTCCATCGACCTCCTGGGCTGGACGCCGGGGCCACCGCCCGGCCACGTGATCGAGGACATCCCCGAGGGAGCCGTGGTGGTCGATGTTCGGGAGCCGGGGGAAGGCGAGGTGGTCGGCGACGTCCGGCTGCCGTTCAGCAGGGTCGCGGAGTGGGGTCCCGGCCTCGATCCCGAGCGGACGTATGTGTTCGTGTGTTCACACGGGAACCGCTCCGAGATGGTGGCCCACGACCTCCGGGCCCGGGGGATGAGCGCCTATAGCCTGGCCGGCGGCGCCGGCCGGGTGCCCACCCGGGCCGCCTGACCGCTGCTTCCACGTAAACGACGGGGCTGCCCCTGCCGGGGAGCAGCCCCGAGCGTTCGAAGACGTTTGGTTCGCTAGGTTCCCGCCATGGCGGGCCTGCGACTGGCGGCGAACAGGGCCCAGGCCCCCACCGCGAAGTGAAGGATCGTGTCGGCGGGGTTCTCCAGGTTGGTGTCCGCCACCCGGGTGCTGAACAGGTTGTAGACCCCGAAGAAGATCCCCAGAAGGCCGACCAGGAAGGTCAGGCCGCGCTGTGCGTTCGCCGGGAAGCTCAGCCCGGCGATGATCGCCACCACGCCCAGGATCGTGTGGGCCCAGTTCTCGCCGTCGTCGAACCACCACGCGTCTCCGAAGATGCTGTCCTCGGCGGTGGGGCCGATGAGTCCGATGAACTCGAAGCCGAGGAGCCCCACCAGCAGCAGAACGACGCCTCCCAAGAGCAGGAACTGCCTTGGGTTCATTCCTCACCCCTCCTTTCGACCAGCCTCCGCCGGGATGCTAGGCGGGGAGCAAGCAGAAATCCAGCGCGGCGACCGCTCAGGCAGGACCGCTCGTCCTCCCTTATGCACGTGCACGAAGGGGAGAAGGGGGACGTCGTGGAACCCACCGTTGTGAACCCGAACCCACGGCAGTGGGGTGCCCGCCTAGTGGTGGTCCTGATCGTCCTGTTCCTCCCTTCCGGGGCCACGGCGTCCGATGTCGCCCCGGAGCCGGTTCGTCCCGCGTTCGGGGATCTGTCCAGTCCCCTCCGCCCGGGAAGCAGCCTCGGCGGGTACTGCACGTTCAACTGGGTGTTCTACGAGCAGGTCTATCCGACGGAAACGGAACCGAATCCCCTGCCGGACGTGTACATCGGGACCGCCGGCCACTGCACGGACGACGTTGGTGAACGGGTCAACCTGGAGGGCTTCGGCCCGGTGGGCACGGTTGTGTACGACTCGGACGAGGTCCGTAGCGGTGTGGACTTCTCCCTGATCCAGCTCGACGCGTCCATGGTCGGCAAGACCAATCCGCAGATGCGGGGGTTCCCCGGGCCCAGGGGTTCCATCACCGTGAGCATGCTGGAGGTCGGAGACCGGGTCGACGTCTACGGGTACGGGATCGTGTTCGGCGAACGCGAGGAGACCCGGCCACGGTTCGGTGTCCTCACCGAGTGGACCCAGGATGAGTACATGGCGGACATGCCCGCGGTGAACGGGGACAGCGGCGCGCCGCTGCTCCACGACGAGACCGGGTTCGCCCTGGGGGTCATCAGCCGGTACGGGATCCGCGTCCCGCCCAGCACGGACCTGGGCCCCATGGTGCCCTGGATCTTCCGCGAGCTGGCCAAGGCCGGGTTCGGCAACGTGGTCCTGGCCACGATCGGCGGCTGAGCGCTTCGCGTGCCGCCCTGCATCCGCGGTAGGCCGAGAGGGGTCGTTGCCGACGAGACCCCCGCATAGATTGAGCTCATGAGACCGAACAAGCGAACCCCGGGCCGGTCGATCGCCGTCATGACGCTGCTGATGGTGCTGGCGTCCGTGTCCGCGGCGGCCGTGGCCGGCGAGCCGGGCCGCGGCGGGCGAGAGGCTTCTGGCCCTGACCTCCTCCCCGGCCGGTATCTCGTCGTGGTGCGGGACGGTGCGGATCCCCAGAAGGTCGCCCGGGACCACGGGGTTCAGGCCGAGCACGTGTATCGCACCGCCCTGAAGGGCTTCGGCGGACCGATGTCCGCGGGGAGGGCGGAGGCTTTGAAGCGCGACCCTCGCGTTCAGTCGGTGGAGCCGGACCGAGTCGTCCAGGTCGCGGCCCAGACCCTGCCGACCGGTGTCGACCGCATCGACGCCGAGGTGAACCCCACCGCGGACATCGATGGCGTCGATCTGCCTCGGGTGGGCGTCACCGTGGCCGTCATCGACACCGGGATCAACCTTTCGCATCCCGACCTGAACGTGCGCACCAACCTGGCCTTCAATTGCGCCAAGGGAAAGAACACGGCTGAGGACGCCAATGGTCACGGAACGCATGTGGCCGGAACGATCGGGGCGCTCGACAACGGCACGGGCGTGGTGGGCGTGGCCCCCGGAGCTTCGGTGGTCCCCGTTCGGGTCCTGGGATCCAACGGATCGGGAACGCTGACGTGCGTGGTGAAGGGGATCGACTGGGTCACCCAGAACGCCGGTACGATCTCGGTGGCCAACATGAGCCTCAGCTGGACGGGGAACAGTCCAGCCGCCCGCACCGCCATCCAGAAGAGCGTGGGCGCGGGCGTCGTGTACACGGTTGCTGCCAGCAACGAGAGCAGGGACGTGTACGGACCCGATGGGCTGCTGGGGACCAACGACGACACGCAGCCGGCCGCGTTCCCCGAGGTGGCGACCATCTCCGCGGCGGCCGACTCGGACGGCGATCCCGGCGGGCTGGGACCGGCCACAGGCTACGGCACCGACGACAGCTTCGCGTCGTTCTCGAACTACAGCAGGAGCGTGGTGGCCGGCAACCCCGTCAGTTCCGCGGGCGCCGCTATCGACCTCATGCTGCCCGGGGTGGACATCTACTCCACGTACAAGAGCGGGGCGTACACCACGATGAGCGGAACCAGCATGGCGTCGCCTCACGCGGCCGGCCTGGCGGCACTCCACATCGCGGACCACGGACGAGCGACCAGCGGCGCGGGCGTGACCGCGATCCGTCAGGCCCTCATCGACGAGGGGCAGAACCAGGCCACCGGGAGGCGGCTGACGCATCCGGTGACCGAGCCGGATGCCAGGCCGGAGAACCTGGGCTGGGCCGGCTCGCCTTCCACCGGTGAGCCCATCGCCAACGACGACGCGGCCAGCACCCAGCACAACACCTCGGTCACGGTGAACGTTCTGGCGAACGACATGGATTCGAACGGGGACGACCTCGACATCGCCAGCTTCGACGCACTGGGTACCGCGGGTGGGTCGGTGAGCTGCGATCTCGAGACCGGCGAATGCACCTACACGCCACCCACGGGCTTCACGGGGACGGATCGATTCACCTACGTGGCCACGGATGGCACATTCACCACCGATCCGGCCACGGTGACCATCACGGTGAAGGGCGGTGCGTTCATCGAGACGTTCGAGGGGGACGTCACCGGATGGTCGGCGAGCGGGATGTGGCATCGCGCCACCAGCAGTCAGTGCACCTCTCCGGACGCCGGGTACGCCTCGCCCACCCGGGCCTTCTACTACGGGCAGGACGCCAGCTGCAGCTATGCCAACGGGAGCGCCACCACGGGCACGCTGACCTCACCCTCGATCGCGGTGGTCGGCGGGTCGCCCATCATGGTGAGCTTCGACTCCTGGCGCCACGTCGAGCTCTACACCGGCGGGTCGTACGACAAGACGTCGGTGCAGGTGAGCTTCAACGGTGGTTCGACCTGGTCCACGCTGTGGTCCAGGGATAGCACCACCGCGAGTCAGACGGACTGGACCACGGTGAACGTCAACGTGACTCCGTCGAGCAGCAACATGCGGATCCGCTTCGTGTTCGACAGCGTGGATGCATTCGACAACGACCAAGTGGGCTGGCTGATCGACGACGTGACCCTCGGATAGATCGTCCCTAGGTCGCGGAGATCGCCAGGACGGCGCCCGCCCCGAGGAGGGTTACCCCCGCCAGCGCAGGTCCCCGAACCGCGCGCGACGTCCGCATCCCGGCCACGATCGCCCCGACGATCCCTCCGACCATGAGGATGGCCACCTGGGTGGCGGCCAGAGCCTCGGGACCGAGCGGGCTGCTCGGTGGAAGCCCACCTCCGGTGCCGAACAGATCCCATCCCCGTCCGAACGGGTCGCCCGCCAGCCTGGGCAGGAGCTGGATGCTCACCAGGAGACGGCCTCGGGCCATGGCCAGGTTCAAGCCCACCGCCACCACCATGGGAACGGCCGCGGCGGCCACGCTTCCCGGCACCCCCCGGCGGCTCGCCCGCCGGGCCAGCGCGGTCAGCGTCGCGGCGGCCAGGGTGCAGGTGGCCACCAGTCCGATCGTCGCCAGGAGCCCGGCGAGCGGCCCGACATTCAGCGCGCCCCACAGCTCCGATCCCCGGATCGATCCGAACAGGAATCCTCCACCGAGGACGCCGAGCACCAGCTCCGTTCCCCGAGGGGGCCGCCACACGCCCAGCCGCCCCAGCGGCAGCCGGGTGGCCCACCCGAACAGGAGGCCGAATACCTCGACGCGCGACATCCACACGGTGCGTCCGACGGCCAGGCAGCCCATCACGGTGACGATGGTGTACAGCGCCAGGGCCGTGCCCACCGCGCGCGGGGAAAGGCTGTTCGGGTAGGCAGCGACATACCAGACCCAGGCCAGCGCCGGTATGACCGCCCACCGGACGTCCGTAGCCGTCTCGGTCCCCGGCTCTCCTCGCTCGAGCAGCCGCGCGGCTCCATCCCACGGATCGATCCATCGCCACACGCTTCCCACGGCCGCACTGGCCAGGAGGAGGAGTGGCCAGGCCGTCCCG
>DASZKM010000213.1:0-4787 GCA_035947055.1 Actinomycetota bacterium | reverse complement strand
AGCACATCGCGATGGCGACCGACGACGTCATCAAGGCGGTGGACGCGCTGCGGCAGCGCGGCGTGCGGTTCATCCGCGTCCCGAAGACCTACTACGAGGAGCTGCGGGGCCGGGTGGGCGGGATCGGGGAGGACTACTCGGACCTGGAGCGGCTGGGGATCCTGGCCGATCGCGACGACGAGGGCTACCTGCTCCAGATCTTCACCAAGATCCAACAGGATCGGCCCACGGTGTTCTACGAGCTCATCGAGCGCCACGGGTCCAGGGGCTTCGGCCTGGGCAACTTCAAGGAGCTGTTCGTAGCCATCGAGCGCGAGCAGGAAGAGCGCGGGAACCTGTAGGTGACGGCCCCCACCCGGGAGGAGATCGACCAGGTACTGGACCTCATCTCCCGCGAGGCCCGGACCTATCTCGACTCCGTGGACGGCCGGCCCCTCCGCGACCAGAAGGCGGACGACTTCGCGGACGGGTTCATGGAGCCGCTCCCCGAGCGAGGCGCGGGAGCCTTGGAGACGTTGCGCGAGCTGCTGGATCGCGGCCTGCCGGCGAGCGTCGCGTCCACGGGCCCGAGGTTCTTCCACTTCGTGATCGGCGGGGTGACTCCCGCCGCGGCGGCGGCGGACTGGCTCACGACGGCCATCGACCAGAACCCGGGCCTGTGGACGGCAAGCCCGTTGGGAAGCGCCCTGGGCGACCTCAGCGTCTCGTGGCTCCGCGACCTGTTCGGCCTCCCGCCTTCCTGGGGCGGCACGCTGGTGACCGGCGGCACGATGGCCAACTACGCCGGTCTGGCCTGCGGCCGGCGGTGGTGCGGATTGCAGCAGGGAGTCGACGTCGAGGAGGAAGGGCTCAGCGGTCTGCCGCCGATCCCCGTGTTCTCCAGCGGGTACATCCACGCCAGCGCCCGGAAGGCCGTGGCCATGCTGGGCATCGGCCGGAAGCAGATCCGCACGTTCGAGCGAGACGCCGTGGGGCGCGTGGATCTCGATGCTCTGGCGTCGGCTCTGCGTGAGCTGAACGGGGGGCCGGCCATCGTGATCGCCAACGCCGGCGAGGTGAACGCGGGGGACTTCGACCCGATCTCATCGATGGCGGACGTGGCGGAGGAGCACGGGGCCTGGCTCCACGTGGATGGGGCATTCGGGCTGTTCGCCGCGCTCTCTCCTCGGACCGCACACCTGGTGGAAGGCGTCGACCGAGCCCACAGCGTCAGCGCGGACGGGCACAAGTGGCTGAACGTCCCACAGGACTGCGGGTTCACGTTCGTCCGGGACCGGGAGCTGTTGTCCCGGCCGTTCAGCGTGTCGGCGGCGTACCTCGCGACCGAGAGCGAGCGGCCGAACCTCGCGTACCTGGCGCCGGAGAGCTCGCAGCGAGCGCGGGGGATCGCGGTGTGGGCCACGCTTCGGGCGTACGGACGCGAGGGCTACCGGGAGATCGTCGAGCGGCACCTCGACCTGGCCCAGCGGATCGCATCGCGGGTCGACGAAGCGCCGGACCTGGAACGCCTCGCCGACGTGCCGCTGAACATCGTGTGCTTCCGCTATCACCCGCACGGCGTGGACGACGAGGCGACCCTGGACGAGGTGAATCGGCGCATCGGCACCGAGATCCTCGACGACGGCCGGGTGTACGTGGGGACCACCCTGTACGAGGGCAAGGTGACGTTTCGTCCGGCCATCGTGAACTGGCGCTCTCGCCAGGAGGATGTGGACCTGCTCGTCGACGTGGTCCGCGAGCTCGGTTCCCGCACCATCGCCCGCTGATCTCGGCTACGGCTTCGACGACATCCGCTCTTCACGCTGCTTCCGCTGCCCGTACCTCGTCATGCCGGCCGGCTTGTAGACGTTGAGCACCTGGACAACGAGCAGGACGACGAGGCCGAGTCCGGGATGGAGGAGGTCGCCCCCCAATCGCTCGAGCGCCGCGCCCTCGGACTCGCGTGCCACGTCGGCCAGGGAGCTCACGGTCGGCATGTGCAGGAGCAGGACCACCGCGGCAAGCAGGGTGAGGACGAGCGAGATCAGGACCCAGTAGTGCCGGAACAGGCCCCACTTCGTCCCCAGGGCCATGACCAGACCGGTCAGGAAGGCGGCGATCGCCAACGGGACCAGGGCCGACCATCCGATCAGTTCCATCCCGATCCAGGCCGCCCGCACCGTCTGGTCATCCGGGGCGGTCACCGCGGCGATCCCGAGCGCCAGGTACGCGACGACGCCGCCGATCCAGCCGACGGAGACCGTGAGATGGACGGCGAGCCAGAGCTTGCGGAGGCCCGGCGGCATGATCATCGCTCGCGCGGCTCTATGGGCCGTGTTCCATGAAGGGCGTATGGCCGCCCGGACTCTCGGGAGGCCTATGCAGGTTGGGCCCGTGCTCGATGCCGAACAGCAGCGACACGCCGATCGCCGCCAGGACCAGCACGATAACGACGAGGATGAACGCCTTCACCCAGCGCGGCATACCCCGGGTGGCCGGCTCCGCCCCGGGCGCCGCGCGTGCGTCGGTTTCGGGTGCCTCGGTCATCCACGTGCCTCCCTCGGTCGGGGAGACGACGGTAGCATTTTGCGAGACAGTATGTCTATAGACAGTCTACGGTGTCTCGCAAACGTATACTTCGGTTCGTGCCGAGGTTGTGGAACGAGACGATCGAATCCCATCGCCGCAACGTTCGCGACGCGATCCTGGACACCACCGCGGCGCTGGTGGACGAACACGGGTTGCGATCCGTCACCATGTCGCAGATCGCGGAGGAGACCGGGATCGGGCGTGCCACGCTGTACAAGTACTTCGGTGATGTCGAGGCCGTCCTGCTGGCGTGGCACGAACGAGAGATCGCTGCGCATCTGCGACAGCTGGCGGAGATCCGAGACCAGGCCGGTACTCCGGGTGACCGGCTCCGCTCGGTCCTCGAGGCGTACGCGCTCATCGCCCACGAGTCCCACGGTCACGACGACGCGGCGCTCGAGGCAGTCCTTCATCGGGGGAAGCACCTCCCTCGAACGCAGCAGCAGGTCCACCGCATGCTCAAGGAGCTGATCGGCCAGGCGGCAGCCAGCGCCGAGGCACGGAGCGATGTGTCACCCGACGAGCTCGCCACCTACTGCCTGCACGCGGTTTCCGCGGCTGGCCGCCTCCCGAACAAGGCCGCAGCCCGCCGGCTGGTCGCCGTCACCCTGGGCGGATTGCGACCTCCACCGTCCACCGGTTGACGCTATACCCCTAGGGGGTATACGGTCACTGCTGTCATGTACGGGTACGCGGAGAATAAGGACGAGCTTCGGGCGCGGCTTCGCCGGATCGAAGGGCAGGTCCGCGGGATCGAGCGCATGGTCGAGGATGACGAATACTGCATCGACATCCTCACCCAGATCTCGGCCGCGTCCAGCGCCCTGAAGAAAGTGTCGGTCGCGTTGCTCGAGGACCACATGCGCCACTGCGTCGCCGACGCCAGCACGAAGTCCGGGTCGGCCCGCGAGGGAAAAGTCGTTGAAGCCGCGGACGCCATCGCCCGCCTGCTGAAGTCATAGGAGCTCTTGATGCACGAACACGACGCGCACGCCGGTCACGGGCGCCCCGAGCACGGTGGCGCCAACCATGGGGATGACCACGACGACCGCGCAGCGGGCCATGGCAACGGCCACGCCGCCGGTCACGGCGAGCACGATCGCCACGCGGGTCATTCCACAGAGATGTTCCGCAACCGGTTCTGGGTCTGCCTCGTTCTCACGCTTCCGGTCCTCGTTTACGCCGAGGGCCTGTTCCGGCTCGTCGGCCTGACCCCGCCCGAGCTGCCGTTCGCCCGCGCCGTCCCGTTCCTCCTCGGCACCGTGATCTACGTGTACGGCGGATCGGTGTTCCTGCGCTCGGCGGCAGGAGAGCTCCGGACCCGGATGCCCGGGATGATGACCCTCGTCGCGCTGGGGATCACAGCCGCGTACGTGTACAGCGCGGCCACCACCTTCTTCATCGAGGGCGAAGGGTTCTACTGGGAGCTGGCCACGCTGGTGGACGTGATGCTCCTCGGCCACTGGATCGAGATGCGGTCCGTGGGCAAGGCCGGCGCGGCGCTCCAGGAACTGGCCGCGCTCATCCCCGACACCGCGGAACGGGTCTCGAACGGGGGCGTCGAGGAGGTCCCGGTGTCCGCGCTCGGAGAGGGTGACGTCGTGCTGGTCCGCCCCGGGGGCCGGATCCCCACCGACGGCCAGGTCGCCGAGGGCGAGTCGCACGTCGACGAGTCGATGCTGACCGGAGAGTCCCGCCCCGTCGGCAAGCACGAGGGCGACGACGTCATCGGGGGCACGGTGAACGAGGAGGGCGCTCTCCGGGTCAAGGTTTCCCGGACGGGAGAGCAGACCGCGCTGGCGGGGATCATGCGCCTGGTCGAGGAAGCGCAGGCGTCGAAATCGCGGGCCCAGGACGTCGCCGACCGAGCGGCGATGTGGCTGTTCTACGTGGCAGTGGTGGCCGGGTCCCTGACTGCTGTCGCCTGGGGGGTGTTCGCCGCCGGCCGGGGCCTGGACTTCGTGGTGGAGCGGGCTGTGACCGTGGTGGTGATCGCCTGTCCCCACGCGCTCGGGCTGGCCGTTCCCCTGGTCATCGCCATCTCCACCAGTCTCTCGGCTCGAAGCGGCCTGCTGGTTCGCAACCGGATGGCACTGGAGCGGGCCCGCGAACTCGACGTCGTCGTGTTCGACAAGACCGGAACACTCACCCGCGGGGAGCTGGGCGTCACCGACGTGTCGGTGGCCAACGGACGGTCCGAGCAGGACGTCCTGGCGCTG